>NZ_JAPWBR010000006.1:0-78001 GCF_041433555.1 Granulicatella sp. 20925_1_45
ACAGTACAAAATTCTGGTTTATGCGTATATGTAGCTGAATAAAATAAAGATTTTCTCTTTTTAAATATCTTCTCTTGAACGTTATTATCCCAAATAATGTTTTTATCTTTGATTTGTAGTGTAGCTTCTAGTATATTGTTCATATGGTCATCATCCTTTTGTTTTAGGTTTAGGCGCTTTTAATATAATGGATGTTGGCCTTTTTGTATACACTAAAATAGGGTTGGTGGAAAATATCCATCAACCCTAAAAATTATAGAACCAAAAAGAAAATCACCTTGGACGGATAAATCGTTCAAGGTGATTTTTTGTAAAGAATGAAATGTATCATTTTTGATACGTATCAAAAATGATACATCTGTACTTTTTGGAAAATATTTTGAAATTGAGTTTGTAGAATGCTCGCTCGTTCTGGATGAAGCGAGTGACCTTCTAAATAAAGCGAATATGGTACTTCGATTTGAACGGCTTCAATTCTTTCTTGTTTTCCAAGGGTCGCAATAATATTGCCGCCAGAAAATGGAGTATCTACTTGAGTGGTTAATCCTTCTTCATGAAAGAGAAGTTGGAGTTGTTTCAAGGTGTCTTGATTTAAAGTTTGTTTCTTGCGCGTTCCTAAAATAATGTCGCTTGTGTTAAAAAGCTTGTCATCATAACTATGTAAATCGACCAACAACACTCTTTCATGCTGTTCTAACTTTTCGTTCAATAGATTTTCTAAATGAAGGTAGTAGGGCGTGTAATACTGCTCCAACCAATCGGCTTGTTTTTGCTTCGAAGGATAGTTATTAAATAGCAGATTTCCCTTTTCATCTATTCTTGGAATAATGGGCTGTGTTGTTTTTCCTGCGCGTGGTTTAAAACGATTCACGTCCACAATATAGCGAGAAACGGTAGCTACTAGAGTCGTCTCGGGAAGTGGGGCCACAAGTTCCTCTAGTGCCCAGTCGGTATGCTCGCGCTTAGCTGCTAGGTTACAAAGCGGAGCAATGTCTTGTGGGATATCCGTTCCACTATGAGGAATCGAAATCACAAGAGGAGAATTCGACTGTTTATAAATGACTTTCACCAGGGCACCTTCTTTCGTTTTTCAATATTCCTAGTATAGCAAACGAACTAGAGATTGTGTATAATGGATACTATCGAAAAGGAGTGACGATTATGGCTGAAATTAAATTAGTACCAAGAAGTGAAGTAGATCCTTCTATTACATGGGATATGACTTTACTTTATCCAAGCGACGAAGCATTTTATGCAGAGTTGGAGAAATTAAAGAAAGAAATGAAAGCTTTCAAAGAAAAATACGAAAACCAATTAGGCGATTTAGAAGTATTAGATGAAGCGATTCGCAAGTATGAAGCGATTGAATTAGCAGTATACCGCGCTTCTCATTATGCAGAATTACCAATGACGGTTGACCGCTTGAATCCAAAAGTGGTGGAAAATGCGACAGCGTTTGAAGCAGTCAGCGTATCATATGCTGAAAACATGAGCTTTGTGATGACAGAATTGATTTCATTAGACGAAGCCTTCTTAAATCAATTCATAGCAGAGAAGAGACCAGACTTAGCATACTTTGTAGAAAAAGTGATTCGTCAAAAGAAACATACGCTCTCAAAAGATGCAGAACAAGTGTTATCAAACTTAAGCAGCTTACCAAGTTTCTATCAATTATATGAAGTAACAAAACACGAAGATATGCAATTCGAGTCATTTGAAGCAAATGGCAAGACTCTTGAAAACAGCTTCGTTTTATACGAAAACTTACACGAAATGGATCCTGATAAAGAAGTGCGTCGTGCTGCGGCTAAGAGCTTCTATAAAACATTAAACGCATATAAAAATACAGTTGCCAATGAATACATTTCTCAATTGAAGAAAGAAAAAATGATGGCAACAATGCGTGGTTATGATAGCGTGATTGACTACTTATTAGATGAACAAGATGGAGACCGTGAATTATACGACCGTCAAATTCGTATGCTAATGACAGACTTAGCGCCTCATATGCAACGCTACATTAAATTATTAGCGAAAGAACATGGCATCTCTGATATGCAATTCATGGATGCAAAAATCAACTTGGACCCAGAATTCGAAGTGGATATGACGATTGAAGAATCTCGTGAGTACTTGAAGAAAGCTCTAGGCATTCTTGGCGAAGACTATAAAGCGATGATTGATGAAAGTTATGACAAACGCTGGACAGACTTCCCACAAAACATCGGTAAGAGCACTGGTGGATTCTGTGCAACAGTTCCTAATGTTGCGGGATTTATCCTATTATCATGGACAGGTAAAATGAACGAAGTGTTCGTGTTAGCGCACGAATTAGGGCATGCATACCACTTCATGTCAACAGGTAAACATCAATCGATTTTAAACAATGAATGTTCATTATACTTCGTTGAAGCTCCTTCAACATGTAATGAAGTCATCGTTTCAAACTACTTACTCAAAACAAGTACAGACGCTCGTTTCAAACGTTGGATTATCAGCAATATGATTAGCCGCACGTATTTCCACAACATGGTTACGCACTACATGGAAGCCGTGTACCAAGATCGTATTTACAAGATGATTGATAATAACGAAATGTTAAACGCAGATGTATTATCAACCGTGAAAAAAGAAGTGATGCAAGAATTCTTCGGAGACAGCCTTGTGGTCAATGAAGGGGCGGAGTTGACATGGATGCGTCAACCTCACTATTACATGGGATTATATCCATATACGTATTCAGCTGGTCTTACAATCGGTACTGCGATTGCGAACCAAATCGAAGAAAATCCTGAACACGCTAAAGTGTGGTTAGATACTTTATCTAAAGGCGGAAGCATGTCTGCCAAAGACTTAGCAATTCACGCAGGTTGCGATGTTTCAACAGATGAACCATTGAAACAAGCAATTGCTTACGTTGGACATTTAGTAGACCAATTAGAAAGCTTAACAGCAGAATTAAAAGCATAATGATAGTAAACAAAAACGCTCTACAACCGTAGCGCGTTTTTTCTATTTAATAGGAACAAAGATAAAAACGATAGGACTAACTCAACATAGAGCTAGTTCTTTTTCAAAATGTTCAAATAACTTCATGTGCTTTTCTTTGTTCGATATTTTTACCAAAGAATTTCGCATTGAGCGCCTACCGTATCTTGGAATGATTCGACAGGAGCTTGATTGGTTACGATATAATCAATCGCGTTGTAATTCGATAGTTTAAAGTAATGACTCGTATTGAATTTCGAGTGGTCCGCAAGTAGTACGGCAACATCGGAATTCGCAATCATCTGTTGCTTAAAGAGAGCCTGGCTATGATTGGCCTCGTAAGCAGCAAAACGGTCGAGACCACGGCAGCTCATAAAACAAATATCTGCATGGAAATTATTGATAAAACTCGTTGCAAAATCTCCCAAAGCCGAGTTTGTTCCATAACCGATATGTCCCCCGCAAAAGAACAAGGTGATATTTTCATAATTGTTCAACCTACGTGCTATTTCAATCCCATTTGTAATGACACGTAAATTTTGAAGAGTTCCTAAGTGAGGTGCGAGCGCGGCACAAGTAGATGAACTATCGATAAAAATCGATTGGTTATCTGTTAAGAAAGTGGAGGCCGTTTCTGCAATTTGTTGTTTTCCCTGAGTTTCTTCATGGCTTCTGCTATCGTAAGCGTATTCAATATTGTTTGTAGTAACAAGTCGAACTTCGCCATGAGATCGTATGATCTTTCCTTCTTTTTCTAGTTTAATCAGGTCACGCCTCAGTGTAGAGGTGGAGCAGTACATCAATGCTTCCAATTGGAAGGTGGAGATGATTTTCCTTTTCGCGAGAATGTCCATAATACGAGACATTCGCTCGAAGCATACCATAATAAAACCCCCTAGTTGAACGATTTTGAACATTTATGAACAAATTATAGCACAAATCCTGAAGGATGTTCAATAGCGCTTCCACATATTGTATCCGCTTTCTTTAATTGCTAAGATAGAAATCAGAAAGGGATGATACTATGACTTTTGATGAACAAGTAGTACGCGAACAAATTTGTGATGTGTGTCATAAAATGTGGCAACTAGGATGGGTTGCTGCTAATGACGGAAACGTCTCAGTTCGTATTGATGAGGATACCATCATCGCAACACCAACAGGTATCAGTAAGAGTTTTATTACTCCAGAAAAACTCGTTAAATTAAATATGAAAGGAGAAGTGATTGAAGCCAACGAAGGGTACCGTCCTTCAAGCGAAATTAAAATGCATATTCGCTGCTATGAAGAACGCGATGATGTGAGATCTGTTGTTCACGCACATCCACCAATTGCAACTGGATTCACATTAGCACATATTCCATTAGATACTTATTCACTAATTGAAAGTGCGATTGTTATCGGTTCAATTCCAATTACACCATTCGGAGTTCCTTCAACAATGGAAGTTCCAGATGCGATTACACCATACTTACAAGAACATGACGTGATGTTACTTGAAAACCATGGTGCTTTAACAGTGGGTAGTGATGTGATTACAGCATACTACAGAATGGAAACATTAGAACTCGTGGCTAAATCAACATTCCACGGAAGAATGTTATTACTAACAAAAGGCATTGAAGAAAAAGAAATCTCAAGAGAAAAATTAGAGCAAATGTTCAAAATGCGCGAAAACTACAAAGTAACAGGTCGTCACCCTGGATATAAGAAATACAATCCAGACGGAACTGTTCGTGAAGTTTAGTAAGAATAGGAGGAACAAAAATGATTCAACATCCACGTATTGGGATTCGCCCAACTATTGACGGTCGTCGCCAAGGAGTTCGCGAATCGTTAGAAGTTCAAACAATGAATATGGCGAAGAGTGTCGCTGCTTTAATCGAGTCAACATTGAAATATCCTGATGGACAACCGGTTGAATGTGTGATCTCACCTTCAACAATTGGTCGTGTACCAGAAGCAGCAGCATCTCACGAACTATTCAAAAAATCAAACGTGTGTGCAACAATTACAGTAACACCTTGCTGGTGCTACGGTAGTGAAACAATGGATATGTCACCTGATATTCCACATGCTATTTGGGGATTCAACGGAACTGAAAGACCAGGGGCTGTATATTTAGCAGCAGTTCTTGCTTCTCATGCTCAAAAAGGAATTCCAGCATTCGGAATTTACGGTAAAGACGTAAAAGAAGCAACAGATACAGAAATTCCTGAAGACGTTAAAGAAAAAATCTTACGTTACGCAAGAGCAGCTCTTGCTACAGGTTTAATGAGAGATACAGCTTACTTATCAATGGGTAGTGTATCAATGGGTATCGGTGGTTCTATCGTAGATCCTAACTTCTTCCAAGAATACTTAGGAATGCGTAATGAATCAGTAGATATGACTGAATTCACTCGCCGTATCGACCGTGGTATTTACGATCACGAAGAATTCGAACGTGCACTTAAATGGGTGAAAGAAAACGTTAAAGAAGGATTCGACCGTAACCGTGAAGACCTTGTTTTAAGCCGTGAAGAAAAAGATAAACAATGGGAATTCGTTATTAAGATGTTCTTAATTGGACGTGACTTAATGATTGGTAACCCAAGACTTGCTGAACTTGGCTTCGAAGAAGAAGCAGTTGGTCACTACGCTCTTGTTGGTGGATTCCAAGGTCAACGTCAATGGACAGACCACTTCCCTAACGGAGACTTCATGGAAACATTCCTAAACACTCAATTTGACTGGAACGGAATTCGCAGACCATACATCTTCGCAACTGAAAATGATGCGTTAAACGGTGTATCAATGCTATTCAACTACTTATTAACAAACACTCCACAAATCTTTGCGGATGTTCGTACTTACTGGAGTCCAGAAGCTGTTGAACGTGTAACAGGACATAAACTTGAAGGCCATGCTGAAAATGGATTCTTACACTTAATCAACTCAGGTTCTTGTACATTAGACGGAACTGGTCAAGCTACAAGAAACGGTGAACCAGTGATGAAACCATTCTGGGAATTAGATCAAAGTGAAGTAGATGCAATGCTTGCAAATACTGACTTCCCAGCAGCTAACCGTGAATACTTCCGTGGCGGCGGTTACTCAACTCGCTTCTTATCTAAAGGAAATATGCCTGTGACAATGGTTCGCTTGAACTTATTGAAAGGCGTTGGACCAGTATTACAAATTGCTGAAGGATACACACTTGAATTACCTGAAGATGTACACCATACATTGGATAACCGTACAGATCCAGGTTGGCCAACAACTTGGTTTGCACCTCGCTTAACAGGTAAAGGCGCATTCAAGTCAGTATACGATGTAATGAATAACTGGGGTGCAAACCACGGTGCAATCTCTTATGGACATATCGGAGCTGACCTTATCACTCTTGCTTCAATGTTACGCATTCCAGTGAATATGCATAACGTTGATGAAGAAGATATCTTCAGACCTAAGAACTGGTCACTATTCGGAACAGAAGATTTAGAATCAGCTGACTACCGTGCTTGCCAATTATTAGGACCTATCCATAAGTAATAGAAAGGAGAGACTAAAATGACAAAAACGATTATTTTAGCCTGTGTCGGTGGATTAACAACTAGTATGCTTGTTGAACGCATTCAAGAAGTGATTTACCGTGATAAATTAGATTACTCATTCTACTCAGTAGGGATTACTGGGATTGATACTCTAAAAAATATTGATGTCTTATTATTAGGACCTCAACTAGCTTATTTAGAAGAGAAAGCTAAATCTTCACTTCATGTTCCAGTTGCTGTAATTTCAGACGATGACTTTGAAAACATGCGCGGAGAAGAAGTTCTAAAACAAGCGATTGAATTATTAGGTTAAGCCAATGAGCGAAACAAAAAAAGCAGATACGCAACGATTGATGCAACTCATTGTCAAAAGTAGCAAAGTAACAACTTTAGCAATGCAATCCGTTAAGAGTGCTCTTGCAGGTGATATTTCATCTGCAAGAGGCCTCCTTGATGAAGCACGAGTTAAAGGAGTTGAAGCGCATAATGTTCAAACAGAAATGATTCAGCAAGAAATTAGAGGAGAGGGCGCAAGTCCATCACTTCTTTCCGTTCATGCGCAAGATCATTTTATGAATAGCCACTTGCTGCTAGAAGTTGTAAATATCATTGTAAATCAACAAGAACAAATAGAAACGCTAAAAGAGCGTATTACAAAACTGGAACAGGTAGGTGAAATGCATGAGTAATCCAGTTATTCTTGAAATGAAGGGAATTGTGAAATCGTTTGGACCTGTAAAAGCCTTAAAAGGTGTAGACTTTGACCTAAGAACAGGTGAAGTACACGCGCTAATGGGTGAAAACGGGGCTGGTAAATCCACTTTGATGAAAGTATTGACAGGTATTTACGGCGCGAATGAAGGAACGATTCACTATAACGGAAAACAAGTAGAATATTCTAAGCCAAAAGAGGCTATGGACGATGGGATTGTAATCGTGCACCAAGAGTTGAATATGATGAACCACTTAACAGTGGCTCAAAACATCTTCATCGGTCGTGAAGAAATTAATCAAGGTCTCTTCATCAACGATAATGCCGGAAATAAAAAGGCAAAAGAATTATTCAAATTGTTGAAACTGGATATTAATCCACAAGAAAAAGTGGGAAACTTAACAGTTGGTAAACAACAAATGGTTGAAATTGCCAAAGCATTGTCAATGGATGCTAAGATTATTGTTTTCGACGAACCAACAGCAGCGTTAACAGAATCAGAAATTAATGAATTATTCGCAATTATTGATGACTTACGTGCTAAAGGTGTAGGAATTATCTATATTTCTCACCGTATGGACGAAATTGCCCGTATTACGGACCGTGTAACGGTTATGAGGGACGGGGAATATGTTGGAACTGTAAATACAAAAGAAACTACAAAGGACGAGATCATCGCAATGATGGTTGGTCGTACTATTTACGAAGATCCGAAAGCGGTTTCTGCAGTACCAGAAGGAGCACCTGTTGTATTAGAAGTGGAACACTTAAACTCAGGAAGCCACGTAAAAGATGTTAGCTTTGTGCTTCATAAAGGTGAAATCTTAGGTTTCTCTGGATTAATGGGAGCGGGCCGAACAGAAGTAGCTCGTTTACTATTCGGAGCGGATAAGAAAGATAGCGGAACCATTAAAATTAATGGTAAAGAGGTTGATATTAAAAATCCTCAAGATGCTATTAAAGAAGGTATTGGTTATCTTTCAGAAGACCGTAAACGTTATGGATGTATCGTTGATATGACCATTGCCAATAACACAGTAATGACAAACCTTGATAAGTACATTAAGGGTGGTTTAATCGATGACGGTGAAATTATCAAAGTCAGTGATGAATTCGTTAAACAATTAAGAACGAAAACACCATCATCGAAACAACTAGTTCGGAACTTATCAGGTGGTAACCAACAAAAAGTTGTTATTGCGAAATGGCTAGAACAAAATAGCGATATTCTAATTTTTGACGAACCAACTCGAGGAATTGACGTTGGTGCGAAAAGTGAAATCTACTCATTAATGAATGAACTAGTAGCTCAAGGAAAATCAATCATTATGATTTCTTCAGAGCTTACAGAAATTTTACGTATGAGCGATCGTATTGTTGTCATGTGTGAAGGACGTAAAACAGGGGAACTTGATATCAGTCAAGCAACTCAAGAACGTATCCTCGCTTTAGCAACGGATCGATAATCGAAGAGAGGTATTGATATGGAAGAGAAAAAGTCCCTATGGACGAAACTGGTACAATCAGTTGGATTACAAAAATTAATTGCATTAATCGCGTTGATCGTGATTTTCACATTCTTTGCAGTCTCAAGTGAATCGTTCCGTTCGTTTGATACAGCGGTCAGCATTTTAGACGCATCTTATTACATTGGTTTCTTAGCAATTGGGGTAACATTCGTTATTATCACCGGCGGTATTGACTTATCAATCGGTACAGTAATGATGTGTTCTGCCATCGTTGGTGGAGTGCTCCATACAAAAATGGGTTGGCCATTATGGCTAGCATTGTTGGCAATATTAGTGATTGGGGGTGTATTTGGATTATTCAACGGAATTTTAATTGCGAAATTTGGATTACCACCATTCATCGCAACACTTGGTACAATGATGATTTCACGTGGTTTAAGCTCAATCGTATCAAACGTACAAAGTGTAACGTTCCCATTACGTGGAACTGGTGAAGGCTGGTACAAAGACTTATTCAGAACGCAAGATAATTTTCCAACCGGGTTGATCGTCTTGATTGTCGTAGCGATTATTGCAGCCATTGTTTTAAATAAAACAAAAATTGGTCGTTACATCTTTGCCATCGGTTCAAATAAAGAAGCTACTAGACTTTCAGGTGTAAACGTTATCAAATGGGAAGGTATGGCTTATGTCATCAGTGGACTTCTAGCAGGTTTAGCTGGTATCGCATATGCTGCAACTTATTCAACTATCCTTCCTGGTACAGGGAACGGTATGGAACTTGATGCCATCGCCGGAGTAGTTGTCGGTGGTACTTCACTTGCCGGTGGGGTTGGTTCAGTTGTTGGTACAATCATCGGGGTATTCATCATGTCTGTCTTGAAGATTGGTTTACCATACATCGACTTACAACCACACTATCAATTATTCATCACAGGTTTCGTTGTAATCGTTGCCGTTTACTCTGATATCTTAATCCGCATGAATAAGAAAAAATAGTTTGATATTGACACAATGAGTTGGGAAGACACCTTCAAAGAAAGGGTCAAAAAGGACATATAAAGGAGAATAAATCATGAAAAAATCGTTCAAATATGCTATTGCAACTCTAGCTTGTGCTTCTGCTTTATTAGCAGGATGTACTTCAAATAAATCAAATGCTGACGGTGGAAATAATAAAGCTCAAGCAAGCGGAGACTTCAAAGTAGAAGTAATCGCTAAAGGGTTCCAACATGACTTCTGGAAAGCTGTAAACAAAGGGGCTGAAAAAGCAGCTCAAGAATTAGGTGCTAAAATTACTTTCGTAGGACCTCAAAATGAAACAGCAATCGCAGAACAATTGGAACAATTAAACAATGCGATCAACAAAAATCCAAAAGCAATCGCTTTAGCTGCATTAGATACTGAAGCAGAATTAGATGCGATTAAACAAGCACAATCTAAAAACATTCCTATTATCGGATTTGACTCAGGGGTTCCAGGAGCACCAGAAGGAGCTATCAAAGCTACTGCATCAACAGACAACCATGCTGCTGGTGGTAACGCTGCTGAACACTTATTCAAATTACTTGAAAGCAAAGTCGGCGACAAGAAAGTTCGTATCGGGGTTGTTTCTCAAGAAGTTAACTCACTTTCAATCACTCAAAGAACAAAAGGTTTCATTGATAAAATGGTTGAATTGTTAAACAAAAAAGGCATTAAAACTGCTGTAACTGGACATGACAAATTCAAAAACGATGTAGCTGAAGCTGATGCTAAAGTTGTTATTGAAGTTCGTGTTCCAGCTCAAGTAGACGATGCTGCAGGTAAAACTGAAGCTTCTACAGTTCTTGAAAAAGAAGACACTATCGCAATCTATGGTTCTAACGAATTCGCTGCAAAAGCAATCATCAACGCTAACGGCGGTTTCAAAGAATCTAAACTTGGCGCAGACAAAATCTTAGCTGTTGGTTTCGACTCAGGTGCATTACAACAAGATGCTATCCGTAAAGGAATCTTCGTTGGTTCTGTAACTCAAGACCCAGTTCAAATTGGTTACCAAGCTGTTAAATTAGCAATCGCTGCAGCTAAAGGTGAAACAGTTAAAGACGTGGATACTGGTTCTAAATGGTATGACGCTAAGAACATCGATAGCGAAGAAATCAAAGCTTTACTATACGAATAAAAAATAGGGATTAGTAATGGAGGAGAAAACATGAGCTTGATTAAATTATTAGCCATTGATTTAGGCGCAAGTTCAGGACGTGTTATGCAGGCGATTTATGACGGGCACTCCCTCCAATTATCAGAGGTTCATCGGTTCAAAAACGAACCGGTGAATCTTAATGATGGTTTGTATTGGAATTTGTTGCACTTGTTTGGAGAAATTAAGCAAGGAATCAAGAAGGCTTCCAAAGATTCGATTCCGATTCGTTCCATCTCTGTTGATACATGGGGAGTAGACTATGCCTATCTAGATCAAAATGGAGATTTGCTCTATCAACCACATTGTTACAGAGATAACCGAATGGGTCGATACGAGGAGTCATTTTATAACGCTATCTCGAAGAAAGAATTATTCCAAAAAACAGGTGTGCAGCCTGCAACCATTAATACGGTCTTACAAATCTATTCAGATTTGCAAGAAAAACCACAATTAAGAAATATCGTTCAACGCGTGTTGTTTATCCCAGATTTAATCAACTACTTACTTTCAGGTGTACTCTCAAATGAATACACGATTGCAAGTACAAGTGGGTTACTGGATATCTTCACACAAGACTTCTCAGAAGAAGTGTTTGAACGTTTAGACATTCCGCGTAAATGGTTCACAACGCCAACGAAGAATGGTGAAGTTTTAAGACAATTATCACCACGCATCACTCAACAGTTGAAAGTGGATCCGTTTGACGTGATTGCAGGGGCTGGACATGATACAGCTGCTGCAGTACTTGCGATTCCATATGAACATGAAAAAGGCACTGTCTTTATTTCATGTGGTACTTGGTCGCTTGTCGGAACAGAATCTGACGAGCCTGTTGTAACGGATGAAGCATTTGCCTCAGGACTTACAAATGAAGGATGTTTTGATGGTAAATATCGTCTCTTACAAAACACAACAGGAATGTGGATTATTCAAGAATTACAACGCGACTGGCGCTTGCAAGGGGAAGAAGTTGGCTTTGGCGAAATGGTGACATTAGCCGAAGAAGTAACGGATAACCAAACATGGATTCATCCAAACGACCCAGTTTTCGCTTCTCCTGGAGAAATGGAAACAAAAATTAAAGAATGGTGTAAAGTGAGTGGTCAAAAAGTGCCGCAAACGAAAGGTCAAATCGTTCGTGTCGTTCTAGAAAGTTTAGCTTTAACTTATCTAGAAACAATTACTCAATTAGAACAATTGACAAAACACGAAATGACAACTGTTCAAATGGTCGGCGGAGGCATTCAAAACAAATTGCTTTGCCAGTTAACAGCAGACTTTACAGGACGTACAGTTATTACAGGCCCTGTCGAAGCGAGTGCACTTGGAAATATCTTGTCACAAATGCTAACGCTTGGAGTGATTTCAAGTCGCAAAGAAGCACAAGACATTATCAAGGCTTCAGAACCTGTAACGCGTTATGAAAGTCGTGCGATTGAGAATTTAGAAGAAATTCGCTTGAAATTCAATAAAGTGAAGAGAGGAATTCAGTAATGTTAAAACAAATTCCTAAAATTTTAAGCCCAGAACTTGTGAAATATTTAATGGAGATGGGACATGGAGATGAATTGGTACTTGCGGACGCAAACTTCCCAGCTCATCGTATCGGCCAACGAGTGATTCGTATGGACGGACATGGTGTTCCAGTAGCTTTAGAAGCAATTCTACAAGTATTGCCATTAGATACTTACAGTTCATATCAAGCAGGATTAATGCAAGTCGTTCCGGGGGATCCAACAGTTCCGGTGATTTGGGACGAATATAAACGTCTCTTAGAAGAAAGTCATCCAGGAGTAGCGATTAAAGAGTTCGAACGATTTGAGTTTTACGAACAAGCTAAAGACGCTTATCTAGTGATTCAAACAGGAGAAAGTGCCTTGTACGGAAACATCATCTTGAAAAAAGGTGTTTTATAAACTTACTTACTAGTTAGGAGAGAAAAATTATGTCAACATTTTATGTACCAGCTATTAACTTAATCGGAAGAGGAGTCGTAAGAGAAATTGGACCTTACGTAAAAGAATTAGGATATCATAAAGCTCTTTTAGTAACAGATAAATTTATCGAATCAAGTGATATTCTTCCCAAAGTAACAGAACCTTTAAAAGAAGCAGGTGTGGACTTTGTAGTTTACTCTGATGTAGAACCAAACCCAACTTGTAAAAACGTTAACGATGGGGTTGCTGCAGTTAAAGAAAACAACTGTGACTTCATCATCAGCTTAGGTGGAGGTTCACCTCAAGACTGTGCAAGCTGTATTTCAATTATTGCAACAAATGGTGGCAAACCACAAGACTACGAAGGATTACACAAATCTGCTAAAAAAGGTTTACCAGTAGTTGCTATCAACACAACTGCAGGTACTTCAGCTGAAATTACAATCAACTACGTAATTACAGATGAAGAAAGAAAAGTTAAAATGGTAATGGTTGATAAAAACAGCCTAGCTTTAATCTCTGTAAACGACCCTGAATTAATGGTATCTAAACCAGCAGCATTAACTGCAGCAACAGGTATGGATGCTTTAACTCACGCGGTTGAAGCTTTAGTAACTCCAGGTGCTTACGGCGTTACTAAGAAATTATCAATTGGTGCGATTGAACTTATTAAAGAATACTTACCACGTGCTGTTAAAGATGGTCATGACATCGAAGCTCGTGAAGGTATGGTGAACGCAATCTTCTTGGGCGGTATGTCATTCAACAACGCTGGACTTGGTTATGTTCACTCAATGGCTCACCAATTAGGTGCTGTTTACAAACTTCCACACGGTGTTTGCTGTGCTATGTTATTACCAATTATCGAACGCGAAAATGCGAAACGTGTTCCAGCTGCATTCCGTGATGTTGCAAAAGCTTTAGGTTTACAAACTGAAGGTAAATCTGACGAAGAATGTGCAGCATATGCAATTAAAGAAATCGAAACTCTTTCTGAAACAGTTGGTATTCCTAAGAAATTAACTGAATTAGGAATTGAAGAAAAAGACTTCGACTTCGAATATCTATCTAAGAATGCGTTAATCGATGCTTGTGCACCTGGTAACCCATTCATGCCAACATTAGAAGAAACAATTGCTTTCTACAAAGAATTGTTCTAATCGGTAAAATAAAAAAATTCGTATAGCTTTTAAACGTGGAGTATTGTCACCCCCCAGTGAAACGTCAATGCTCCACGTTTTATTTTCACGGAAATTTATGAAAACGCATTAATTTGTGCTTGATATTTGATGAGACCTGGTCTAGTATTAAGGTATTAAGTATTTAGGAGGAAATGGAATGATAGGGTTAATTCTTACTGGGCATGGACAATTTGCTGTTGGAGTGGGGCAAGCGCTAGAGATGATCGCCGGAAAACAAGCCGCATATCGCGTGGTACCATTTTTGGAAAGTGATCCAATGGATGCTCTTGAAAATAATTTAAGAAATGCAATGGCTGAATTGCAAGAAGAAACAGAAGGGATCGTTGTATTTGCGGACCTTTTAGGTGGAAGTCCATTCAAGGCTGCCATGTTAGCTTCTGTTGATTTTGAAAATGTGGAAGTAGTAGTGGGAACAAACTTACCAATGTTAATTGAAATTGCAATGTTACGTGAGTTTGCGTCGAGTGCTCAAGATGTTGTGACACAAAGTTTATTAGCAGGGAAAGAAGCGATTCAACAAGTAAGCTTACCAACGATTCAAAATAATGATATCGATGAATTTAATGACGAGGATGGAATTTAATGGATGCAAATATTATTTTAGTAAGTTCCCTAACGTTTATCGTATTTGTTGTTGTGATTTTAGGGATTTATTATTTCTTCTCAAGAAAAAATATGAAACGTCAACAACAGTATTTTGAGAAGTTACATGCAGAGTTGCAAGTTGGGAAACGTGTTGTCTGCGCGAATGGTTTATATGGGACTGTAAAGAAAGTTGATGAAGAGAAAGTAGACGTGGAGATTGCTAAAGGCGTTGTGATTACGGTATCTCGCTTTGCAATTTCAGAAGTCTTATAGTCGGTGACTGTATGCAATCGATTTTTGGAGAGTTTTATACAGGAGCTGACGGTAAGGATTATTTCTATCTGCCATTCTTAAAGACGGTTTATCATATTCCAACAGATGACCTAGTGACCTTTAATGCCTTTAGACATCGCTTTGTTATTGCATTTGCTTTGGGAGCTATTTTTTATAGTTTCTTTCCAGGTGATGTGTTGCTATGCGTATTTGTAGGAGCGTTATTCTACGCGCTTGCGACAGTTGCCTATCTGAAAAGTATTTTGCCAAAGTATGTGGTGCAAAAGGGAGTCCGCGAAGGAGACTTACATCGCGCACAAGAAAATGAACAGCAAGGATCCCTTGCTAAAACATTACTCGTTAGTTTAGCAGGAGTTCTGATTATCGCTGGAAGTTTCTTTGTTTCAGGAGAGATGGTCAATCGAATGATTATCATTGCGTTTGGTGTCATCGTGACCATCAGTGGAACTAGTTCTATTATCGGAAAATCAAAATAAAGTGAAATGGAAGCTTAGATTCTAAGCTTCTTTTTTATGGAAAAATTTAGAGAGTGGGACTTTGTTAATTGTGAAGAATTTCAAATAGATTTGTAGAGATTAGTGAGAGTTGTCTGACATCAAAGTGGTGAAAAAAGCATTTATATATAATGTTTTACAAATTAACAATACAAAAATGTAATAAAAACTCAAAAATGAAGAATTTATTAAAAAAGTTTTATTGAAACGCTTCCAAAAAATCGAAGAATTATGTATAATGAATTTAGCTTTTTATGAAAGGAGAGCTAGTAATGCCAAATATTTTATTAACACGAATTGACAATCGTATGATTCACGGTCAAGTTGCAACTCAATGGTCATCTTACTTAGGTGCCAACCTACTGCTTGTTGCAAACGATAAAGTAGCTGCGGATCCGATGCGTCAAGGGTTAATGGATATGGCTGCTCCAGCTGGTGCACAAACTCGTTATTTCACTATTGAAAAAACGATTAATGTCATCGGTAAAGCAGCAGACCGTCAGTTGATTTTCATCATCTGTGAAAATCCTCAAGACGTAGTGAAATTAGTAGAGGGAGGAGTGCCAATCAAGAAGGTTAACATTGGGAACATGCACATGGCGGAAGGAAAACGCCAAGTAGCAGGTGTTGTTGCGGTTGATGATGCAGATGTTGCTGCATTTAGAAGACTGCAGGAGTTAGGTGTCGAACTTGAAATTCAGAAAGTTCCAACTGAAGGAAAAGAAGACGTTTCGAAATTATTCCAATAATTTTTATTTATAAAAGGGGTCAATGAATATGCAAGCAAGTTTTATTCAAATCTTATTAGTATTCCTTGTAACTTTTGTTGCTGCGATTGACCAATTCAGCTTTTTAGAATCACTATACCAACCTATCGTAATGGGTCCAGTGATTGGAGCTATTTTGGGCGACGTACAAACAGGGTTAGTTGTTGGGGGTACTTACCAATTAATGACAATCGGTAACATGCCAGTCGGTGGGGCACAACCACCTAATGCCGTAATCGGCGGAATTATGGCGACAGTATTAGCTATCAGCCTTAAATTAGAACCAGCTGCTGCAGTAGGTGCTGCTGTTCCATTTGCGCTTTTAGGTCAATATGGCGTTACTTTAATCTTTGCTTTAATGTCACCAATGATGGCAGTGGCTGATAAGTATGCACACGATGCAAATCCAAAAGGAATTGCTCGCTTGAACTACTTAGCAATGGCTGCATTAGGAGCTATCTTTGGTCTTGTAGTTGTATTATTCTTCGTCGGTGGACAAGCTATCGGGGATACTTTAACAAAATCTATTCCAGAATGGTTCATGTCAGGTTTAGGTGCTGCCGGTGGTATGATGCGCTTCGTAGGGTTCGCAATCTTACTAAAAGTAATGGTTTCTAAAGAACTATGGGGCTTCTACTTCTTAGGTTTTGCTTTAGCAAACATTGTTTCTGCAAGTGAAAGCTTAGCTGGATCTGCATTAGTATTATTAGCGTTCATTGGTTTTGCAATTGCATACTGGGATTTCCAAATCCAAACAAAATTCAAAACAGCGGGTGCTAGCATTGTGAACGATGGAGGTGAAGAAGATGGCATATAATATTCCAGATTCTTATAAAAACCAAACGCCTGCTCCACGCTTAGATAAAGCAACTTTAAACAAAATGGCATGGCGTTCAATTTTCTTACAATCTTCTTTCAACTATGAACGTATGCAAGCAGGTGGCTGGTTATACGGTATTTTACCAGGGTTGGAAAAAATCCATACAGACAAAGATGACTTAGCTGCATCAATGTCTCATAACTTAGAGTTCTTCAATACTCACCCATTCTTAGTAACATTCGTAATGGGGATTGTATTATCACTTGAACAAAACAAAGCAGATATTCCAACAATCCGTGCGGTACGTGTTGCTGCAATGGGACCATTGGGTGGTATCGGTGACGCTTTATTCTGGTTCACATTAGTTCCAATCGTAGCCGGTATTTCTTCAGACTTTGCATTAAAAGGAAGCATCGCTGGGCCATTACTATTCTTAGCGGTGTTTAATATCTTCCAATTTGCAATTCGTTACTGGTTAATGCATTGGTCTTATAACTTAGGAACAGATGCAATCGGTATCTTTACTGCAAATGCCAAAGAATTCACTCGTGCTGCTTCAATCCTAGGGGTATTCGTTGTTGGGGCTTTAACTAGCCTTTACGGTGGTACTAAATTAGGAATTCAAATCGCAAACGGTGAAAAACCAATTGTTATCCAAGCAATCTTAGATGGTGTATTACCAAAATTAATTCCATTAGGAATTACTTTAGGACTTTACTACTTATTAGCGCGTAAAAAATGGACGCCATTACGTTGTATCGTTCTTCTATTAGTTGTCGGAATCGGTTTTGCATTCTTAGGAAACGTACTAGGAGTTAAATTCTGGGGTTAATCCTTGAACAATAAAAATAAGCTAGGCATTATGCCTAGCTTATTTTTTATGCTTTTTAAAAGTCTTTTTTAGTAATGGCTTTAATACGATCTGCAAGGAATACGGCAACGACTAATTTTCCTAAGTCAGGAAGAATGAATGGATATAAACCGAAGCCAAGAATTTGTTGAAGGCTGAGTTCTTGCATCTTAATGCTTAAGAGTACGAAAGTCATATATGGAATTCCGATGAGGTAGAAGATGACTTCACCCACAAGAGCTGCAATCACCCAACCGAAGATATTGTTGATACGGTTTCCGATAAATGAAATCACAGGAGCCGCGACCATAAATCCAATGACAAATCCAAATGATGGTGAAACGAATAGTGCTGTACCACCGCCTAATAGGAAGAGTAAGAGAAAGTGAATAAATTGAGCAGCAAAAGCTCCAACTGGTGGCAATAGTAATGATGCCAAAATCACTGTGGCTGTTTGAGCTGAGAATGGTACTGGACCAATCGGAATTTTTAAGTAGCTAGATACATAGCAGAGTGCTCCTAGAAGTGCTGCGAGCACAATTGTTTTAATCGATAATTTTTTCATGTGTTTAACTCCTAATCTTTTAGTTTTCTGCGCGAATGCTTACTTCGCCATAAGATAATGAATGAATGGCACCGTCATCTGTTTGGACGATAAGATGCCCGTTATTGTCCACGCTTTTTGCAGTGGCAGGATATGTTTTCATACCGCTAATGACATTGACTTTCTTGCCGACAATGATGGAATGGTCTTTGTATTCTTCCATGAAGTCTCGTTTACCGGCATTGATGTCCTCGTAGCATTGATTCCATTCTTTTAGGAAACGAGCTACGAATTCATTGCGGCTAAAACCGTCTGGAATTTCTTGCGGAGAAAAGAGGGAACCGATAATCGGTTTTAAATCCTCTGGAATAATAGCATCATCGATATGCAAGTTAATTCCCATTCCGACAATCAGTGCATCGACTTTTTGAGCTTCGATATTCGTTACGGCCTCTGTTAAAATACCAGCGATTTTTTTATCATGGTAGTAGAGGTCGTTCACCCATTTAATCCCAATTTTTTCATGGATAAAGGATTCCACCGCTCGTGTCGCAGCAACGGCCGTAGCACAAGTGATCAGCGAAATACTATCCAAGTCACCTTCGGGGAAAATACAGATACTCATATATAAGCCAGATTTTGGAGGGGATAGGAAGGTTCTTCCTAGACGACCACGACCCGCTGTTTGTTCTTCTGCAATAAAGAAGGTAGGGACTCTCGAGCCTGATGCGCCGTATGTTTTAGCCAAATCATTGGTTGAAGTAGTTGTCTCAAAAACTTGAATATCCCAGTCTTGAAGTTCCTCTCCTAAATGAGTGCGAATGCCTTCAAGGGTTAACAAATCCGTCTGTCTGGATAATTGATACCCAACTTTTGTGCTTGAGGTAATCTCATAACCATCTTTTTTTAATTGCTGGATGGCTTTCCACACAGCAGTGCGAGAAAGATTCAGTTGTTCTGCGATATCTTGTCCTGAAAGAGGTTTGTCCACGGTACTATATAATAGACGTAAAACGTCCTGTTTAGTGCTCATAATATCCTCCTTTCATCAGTATTCATGTTTTTAAGTGTAACAGATTCAAAACGATTGTCAACTGTAAATATTATCAAGGTTAACAATAGATACAAACGATTAAAAGATAGCGGATTCTAGTTTGAACATGGTATAATAATTGAGAACATTTAGTGAAAGGAATTTGAGTATGAAAAAATTAGTCATTAACGGCGGTAAACCACTTAAAGGCGAAGTAACCATTAGTGGAGCTAAAAACAGTACAGTAGCTTTAATTCCGGCTGCTATTATCGCGAATGAACCAGTCGTATTAGAGGGTGTCCCTGAGATTCAGGACGTAAATGCCTTAATTGAAATTTTGAATGATTTTAACGTAAAAACAGAATTCGTTGATGGAACGTTAACCATCGACCCAAGAGAAATGAAATCTATCCCAATGCCAAAAGGGAAAATTCAAAGTATGCGTGCTTCGTATTACTTTATGGGTGCAACACTTGCCAAATTTGGGGAAGGGGTTGTTGGACTTCCAGGTGGGTGCTTCTTAGGCCCTCGTCCAATTGACCAACATTTAAAAGGTTTCAAAGCGCTTGGTGCAGATGTGAGAGACCATGATGGTGCGATTTACTTATCTACTGGCGAAGAAGGCCTTGTTGGTACGAAAATTTATATGGACGTTGTGTCTGTAGGTGCGACGATTAATGTATTGTTAGCATCTGTTCGTGCAAAAGGGAAGACCATTATCGAAAATGCGGCGCGTGAGCCAGAAATTATTGACGTTGTAAACTTATTAAATAAAATGGGTGCCAATATTAAAGGTGCCGGAACAAGTATTATTCGTGTGGAAGGTGTGGAAAGCTTACATGGATGTACGCATACCATTATTCCAGACCGTATTGAAGCAGGAACCTATTTATCGATTGCAGCAGCAGTTGGTGAGGGTGTCCGTGTGAAAAACGTGATTTTCGAACACTTAGAAAGTCTTATTGCGAAGATGAACGAAATGGGAGTGAAGATGGAAGTTGGCGAAGACGATATTTATGTTTTCCCGACAAATGAGTTAAAAGCTGTGAACATCAAGACAATGCCTTATCCAGGCTTTGCAACAGACTTGCAACAAACGATTACGCCGCTCTTTAGTAAAGCAATAGGGACTGCGATGATTGTGGATACCATTTATCCAAAACGTGTCGGTCACGTACCAGAATTAAATCGTATGGGTGCTCGTGGAAAAGTGATTGAAGACATCATTACATTTGAAGGGCCAACACCATTAGTTGGTGCGGAAGTTGCGGCTAGCGATCTACGTGCAGGTGCTGGACTGGTGGTAGCTGGATTAATGGCTGAAGGAACAACGAAGATTTCAAATATCGGACATATCCTACGTGGTTATTCAAACATCGTTGATAAACTACAAGCATTAGGTGCCGATATTACGATGATTGAAGAGTAAGAAGGGACACTATGCCAGAACAAGTGGAAACTGTAACGCTTCAAAGCTTACAAGAAAAAACGTTAAAAGAGATGTACGGCTTTGCCAAACATTATAAAATTCCTTATTACGGTCAAATGAATAAAAAGGAATTGGCGCTTGCGATTCTTCGTGCTCAAGAAGAAGCCACTGGATTTTTCCAAGTGGAAGGTGTCTTGGATATTAATCGTGCAGAAGGATTTGGATTCCTAAGACCGATTAACTATTCAAGCAGTCAGGAAGATATTTATATTTCTTCTTCGCAAATTCGTCGTTTCGACCTTCGAAATGGAGACCTTGTGAGTGGGACGGCGCGTCCTCCACGTCAAGGTGAGAAGTTCAATGGGTTGATGCAAGTTGGATTTGTGAACGGCAAGGATCCTGAAGAAGCTAAAGAGCGTGACCATTTCCCAGGTCTTACACCTTTGTATCCTGAAAAGCAAATGGTGCTAGAAACTACACGTGGTCGTATCGCTTCTCGTATGTTGGATTTAATTTGTCCGATTGGTTTTGGGCAACGTGGGCTCATCGTAGCTCCGCCAAAAGCAGGGAAGACAAGCTTGCTGAAAGAAATCGCCAATGGAATTACGACGAATTATCCAGAAGCCGAATTGATTATTTTATTAATCGATGAGCGACCAGAAGAGGTAACGGACATCGAGAGAACTGTGGATGCGGAAGTGGTGTATTCAACATTTGACCAGCTTCCGGAAAACCATATTAAGATTAGTGAATTAGTACTAGAACGTGCGCTTCGTCTAGTGGAAGATGGGCGTGACGTGATTATCTTGATGGACAGTCTTACACGTCTTGCACGTGCGTATAACTTAACGATTCCACCTTCAGGAAGAACATTGAGTGGTGGGATTGACCCAGCTGCTTTATACCGTCCGAAGAAATTCTTTGGATCTGCCAGAAATATCGAAGAGGGCGGTAGCCTAACGATTCTTGCGACGGCGTTAGTGGAAACAGGTAGCCGTATGGATGATGTGATTTATGAAGAGTTCAAAGGAACGGGAAATTCAGAAATTCATCTTTCAAGAGAACTTGCTGAAAGACGAGTGTTCCCTGCAATTGATGTGAAACGTTCAGGTACTCGTAAAGAAGACATGTTACTTTCACAAGAAACGCTGGAAGCCATTTGGAAAGTGCGGCACGCCATTAAAGGAGACGGGCTTGAAACGAGTGAGCAACTCGTAAAGCAATTAAAAGAAACGAAGTCGAATGCCGATTTCATTCGTCGTCTCAGCTTATTAGATTAAACCCTAAATCCCTAAGAGTTTTCTTAGGGATTTTATTTTTTGAAAAAGGGTGGAAAGAGGATGAAAGGAGATTTCAAATAGGATGCTCCTTGTGGTAAAATGGAAAAAGGAGTGATTTTACGTGAAAAAGAAAAAAGTAATCAAAACAAATGCAGTTCGAATGGTCGAAAAAGCGAAAGTTCCATATGCCATTCATGAATATGATGTGGATACAGCACATCTTGATGCGATTCATGCAGCACAAGGGATGGGAATTCCTGTCGAGGAAGTCTACAAAACCATTGTATTAACAGGAGATAAGACTGGACATTTAGTCGCTTGTATTGCGGCTCACCGCGAATTAGACTTAAAAACGATTGCGAAAGTTTCAGGAAATAAGCGCGTAGAATTATTATCACTATATAAACTGGAACCATTAACAGGCTATGTGCGTGGAGGATGTTCACCGATTGGGATGAAGAAGAAATTCCCAACCTTTATTGAACACCATGCGATGGAGCAAAAAACGATTCGTATCTCTGCGGGGAAACGTGGACTTCAATTAGAAATTGCACCACAAGATTTACAACAGTTAACACAAGCAACAGTATTCGAAAATCATCCAGATGGGGTGGAAGCATGAGTGAAGTAACGATTCTTCACATCAATGATATGCACTCGAATTTCCACTCCATAAAAACACAAACGAGTTTTATGAAGGAGCGAAGAGCTACTCTTGAGGCACAGGGACAGAAGGTATTTGGCATTGATTTAGGAGACCTGATTGACCGTGTTCATCCACTGGTTGAAGCAGAAGATGGAAAGATTGCGTCCAGAGTGTTAAACGAGCAACAAATCGATTTTGCCACTCTCGGAAATAACGAAGGAACGGCATATACACCGCTCGAATTAGAGGCAGCTTATGAAGGTCGCAAGTTCGAAGTTATTATTTCGAATGTCAAATGGGCAACAACTGGAGAAGTGCCTCCGTTTGCAAAAGAAGTTCACTTCGAAACAGTGGACGATTGCAGTATTGCATTTATCGGGTTGACGGCATCGTATCCAGAAAGCTATGGTCCAAATGGCTATTTGATTGAAGAGCCGATGGATGCGTTGAAGCGCCTTGTACCGACGCTTGCAGCAGGCGGTCATCAGATTATCTTACTGTCACATTTAGGAATTGAAATGGATCATCTGATTGCCGAAACTTATCCTGAAATTCAAGTGATTCTTGGGGCACATACGCATCATTTCTTTGAAGAAGGAAAATGGGTCAACCAAACACTGTTAACAGGTGGATTTAAGTATGGTGCTTATATTGGTGAACTTCATTTGAGAATAGAAGGTAGTCGCTTGCTTCCTCTTTCTGACAAAATGATTGCAGTCGAGGATTTAAAAGAGGATTCGACTATTGATGAAGGAGAAGTACTTCGCCAAGAAGGAATTGCTCTCTTGAAAGCAGAAGTGGTACTTCCACAAATTCCTGCGTACTCCGTAAAAGAACTAGCTCTTCTCTCATTAGAAGCGATGACGAGACAAACTGGAGTTCCAGCGGCATTTACTTATACAGGACTTTTTGTAGTACCGTTTAAAGAGGGTCCACTCACAAAGTTCGACTTACATGAATGTATGCCACATCCAATTCATTTGAACAAGAGCCACTTTAAAGTTTCCGATTTCAAACGACTATTGCAAATTTTTGAAGCGCAGCAGCCTGAATTACTAGAAAAAGCTATTCGTGGATATGGTTTTCGTGGTAAACTGTTTGGAGAGATCCTTTATACAGGATTTCAGTTCGCTAGTGGCAAAGTCGTTGTAGACGGTAAAGGATTAGCAGACGACGAGTTTATTACATTTGTTTGCCCAGACCATATGCGATTCGTTCCATTTTTCCCGATCATTGAAGAAAAAGGGGACAACGAAATTATTTATCCAGATTTATTAAGAACGATTATTGAAAAAGAATTAGTATTCAAAGAAAGGAAGAATCATGACTGAACAGAAAGCAGAAACACTTTCACAGGAATTAAGTCAAGTCTTAGAAGAGATTGTGACAACGCCTGAAGAAGAAGTGAAGCGTGCGGTAATGGTTGGAGATACAACCGTGATGATTGATGATGTGCATTATGAAATCGTCGAAGATTACCGTGACGGATTTAATATTGAAGCGTTAAACGAGCGCTATAATGATATTTTTGAGCGCTATGATTACATCGTTGGCGACTGGGGCCATGAAAAATTACGTTTGAAAGGTTTCTTCAAACATTCGCATAAATTGGCGACTCCGGATCGCGATATCGATTATTTACAAGAATATTTATTAGAGTATTGCAATTTTGGATGCCAATATTTCGTATTGGAAAGAGATCCAGAGGCGCAACATAAGCCAGTTGTGGAAGAAGAAAAAACACAGCAACGTCCAAGACGTGAACGCAATAATCAACGCAAACGTCAAAACAATCAACGCAGAGAACATGTATTTAGTCCGGCGGATTTAGATAGTCCAGTCCGTTCAAATAACAAGCGTAAGTTTAAAGACAAGGCTCAAAATCGTCAGAAGAAACGCAATAATGAGACAAATCAAAAGGCGAAAAAAGACCAATCGTTTAACTTGAAAGAATTTATTCCGAAAGAAACGATGAAAGAAAAAGAATATGAAGGCAATAACTTCAAACCAAAACAAAAGAAATCTTCTCAACATTTCTCAATGAAAGAAGTGGAGAAACCAGCAAGCAGTAAGGTGAAGAAGAGTCCTGTGAAATCCACTCAAAAGAAAGGATTCCATATTCGAGAAAACCAACAAAGAGGTAACTAAATGTATAAAGCATATTTTATTGATTTAGATGGAACAATGTACCGTGGAAAAGACCGTATTCCAACGGCCGAAGCATTTATTAAGAGATTGCAAGAAGCCAAGATTCCATTCCTATTTGTAACAAACAACGCTACAAAAACACCTGCACAAGTAGCCGAAAACTTACGTGTGAACTATGGTACTGAAGTTTCTGCAGACGAAGTGTATACAAGCGGTGTTGCGGCAGTGGATTACTTGAAGTCTCATTTCAACGTGAACCGTGTCATGGTCATCGGGGAAGAAGCGATTAAAAATCAAGTTGAAGCAGCTGGATATACGCTTGTTTCTGAAGACCCAGAAGTCGTATTACAATCCCTCGACCGTAATGTGACTTATAAAGACTTAGAAACTGCAACGCTTGCGATTCGCAGCGGTGCGACATATATCGTAACGAATATCGATTCAAACTTACCAAGCGAAAAAGGCCCAATTCCAGGGTCAGGTGCCATCACTGGTTTCTTAAAAGTGGCGACACAAGTAGAGCCGATTATTATTGGTAAACCAAGCAGCGTGATTATGGAGTCTGCGTTGGATTATTTAAATGCCAAATTCCCAGACCGTCATTTTAGAAAAGAGGACATTGCAATGGTTGGAGATAACTACCAAACCGATATTCAAGCCGGAATTCAATACGGCATGGACACACTGATGGTATTAACAGGATTTTCAACACGTGAAGACTTAGAAAAAGTGGAAGAACAACCAACGCACTTGGTAGAGGATTTGAGTGAATGGACTATTTAACTAGAACTTACCGAGTACCAAAATGGGTCACTGCCATCGCGCTATTCTTATTCTTCTTAAGTCTAGGAATTACCTTTGTGATATTCTTTGAGCCGATGTATCATTGGTCGATTGGTTGGTTTGGAGTGGAAAAACTCACTGGTTACAGTGCAGATACGCTTAAGATGAACTATCATGAACTCATTGGATATTTAACGAATCCGCTAGTGGATGCATTGAAGATGACCGATTTTCCAAGTTCAGAACAGGGATTATTCCACTTCTTCGAGGTAAAACGTCTCTTCTTTGTGAATTTTGCAGTACTGCTCGCATCAGGGCTTATCAGTTTTTTTGGAGTGAGATATTTGCAACAAAGAAGACAAACATGGCAATTACGTAGACCCATTCGCTGGCTCGTTTTAATTCCAGTTGTCGTTTGTTTTGCGATTGCGGCATTCTTCGATACTCTCTTTGTGAAGTTCCATCAAGTGTTCTTTAACAATGATGCGTGGATGTTCGATCCGAAAAACGACCCGATTATTTTAGCATTGCCAGAGGAATTCTTTATGCTATGTTTTGCCGTAGTATTCACCTTTTTATTGGTGGGACTTTTAGGGACAAACGTTGCGATTAAGCGATTAAAAGAAATATAAAAAAGTAAGAAACGAGAAGCTTCTTTTCGAAAAGAAAGAGTTCTCGTTTTTTTGTACCAAAAAAATTCGCATATGAGCGGAATTTCACACAAAAAAATGGTATGATATAAGAGATGAACATTTAAAGGATTGAGGAGTGGAATAATGAAATTATCAATTGTCATCCCGTTTTATAACGAGGAAAATATGATTCAAAAAATGTATGACGCCTTAGTAGCAGAAGTCAATAAAATTACTAAAGCGGAATTTGAAATTATTTTTATTAATGATGGTAGTAAAGACCGTACTTTTGAAAAAATGCTTGCAATCGCAGATAGCGATTCTCGCGTAAAATATATTAGTTTCAGCAGAAACTTTGGGAAAGAAGCTGGAACAATTGCTGGACTTGAATACGCAACAGGGGAAGCTGTGATTTTAATGGATGGGGACTTACAACATCCACCTGCACTTCTTCCACAAATGATTGAAGCGTATGAAGAAGGATATGACGTTGTGAGTGCTCGTCGTACACGTACTGGTGAAAAACCACACCGTACATTCTTAGCAAAACATTTCTATCGCCTTGCAAACAAAATGATGGATATCGAATTGATGGATGGGGTCTCTGAATTCCGTCTATTCAGCCGTAAAGCGGTTCGTGCCATTCTTTCATTACAAGAATACAACCGATTCTCTAAAGGAATTTTCTCTTGGATTGGTTTTAAAGAAAAAGTCATCGAATATGAAAACCAAGTTCGTACAGTTGGTGAAACAAAATATTCATTGAAGTTCTCATTAAACTATGCGATTCAAGGGATTTTATCGTTCAATGATAAACCGCTTCGTGTGTGTATTAATTTCGGTTTATTCTGTTTATTAATCTCGTTGGTCTACGTTCTTTGGACATTTGTTCAATACTTCGTAGCTCCAGATTCACTCGTGAGTGGATACTTCACAACGATCTTCTCTGTCGTACTCTTTGGTGGAATTCAATTGATTTCTATCGGGGTATTAGGGGAGTATATCGGTAAGATTTACTACGAAGTGAAGAAACGTCCACATTACTTAGTTGATGAAACGAACATGACGGTGAAAGGAGAGCAACATGACGACTAAGAAAAAGGTCTATTTAGCAAGCTTCCTTGCGCCGATGGTCATCATGTTTATCGCGTGGGCGATTGATGGCTTCTTCCCGTTTGGTGCAAGGTCGCTAATGGCGGTTGACTTTAACGCACAGTATATCGGGCTCTACGCCTATTTCAAACATCTTTTCTTAAACTGGGATTGGAGTAGCTTCTTCTATTCTTTCTCGAAATCAATTGGTGGGGGAATGCTTGGAATTTGGGGCTTTAACTTATTAAGTCCATTTAACTTCTTATTCCTATTCTTCTCGGAAGAAAACTTCCAATGGATTGTTCCTGTTGTTATCGCATTACGTTACGGAACAATGGGACTTACGATGACGCATTTCCTTGTGAAGCGTTATGACGGTCTAAAGAAAAAAGCCTACTTACTTCCAATCGTAGCGACGATTTATGCCTTAAACGGATTTAACGTCAGCTATCAAATGAACCCAATTTTCTACGATGGCATGATTATGTTGCCACTAGTATTAATTGGAGTAGAACAAGTGCTTGATAATGAGTCTCCGCGAGGCTATATCGGAATGCTTGCGCTAGCGCTATTTGTACACTTCTATATGGGTTATATGACATGTATTTTCGTAGTCATCTACGCATTCTTCTATGTCATCCGTTCAAAAGAATTTACAAATATCAAAGTGGTTTTTGAACGCATGTTAAAACTAGCTTGCGCTTCGATTATCGCAGTCGGGATGGTTGCAGCGATTCTATTGCCAATCATCATCAGTTTAGTTTCTACTAAAGGTGGTTTGCAAAACTCATTGAAATTTGAGTGGACATTGCAAATTAACCCGTTTGAAATTTTATCGAAATTATTCCTTGGATCATTCGATAATGATTCATGGCCAGCAGGTCCAAACTTGCCAAACATTTATGTGGCGAGCTTCGGGATTTTAGGAACCATTTACTACTTTATCTCTAAGAAAATTACAAAATGGGGTAAGGTTGCAGCAGGATTCGTGCTTGTTGTTTTCTTAATCTCTTGTGCGCATGAATTTACAAGTAAATTATGGCATATGGGACAAAACCCAGCAGGATTCTTCTACCGCTTCTCATGGATTATCGCGTTCTTCTTAGTGTACCTAGCTTACTTAAGCTTACGCGAAGTCGAACGATTTACCGCAAAAGAAGCAAGCATCTTATTTGTAGGAATGGCGATTATTTTTGGAATCGTTCAATTCCAAGAGCATTCATTCTTAACAATTTTGCAACGTATTGCGACTCTTGGTATTTTCATGATTATGCTTTTTGTCTTGTTCTGGACAAAAGCGAAGAAACCGTGGGCAGTGATTGCAGTATTGACGGTGGTTGAATTGACAGCCAATGCGGCCATTGTTCAGTCGCGTGTCGGATATACAGATGCGTACAAATACCACGATGCGGTTCTTCAATTGAAAGATGCCATCAATCCAATTCGTCCTGACGATACAGATTTCTATCGTATCAATAAGACATTTAACTTAAGTAAAAACGATCCATTTATGGTTGATTACCCAGGTTTATCAGTATTTAGTTCAAACTTGGAAAACAGTACGCGTGATTTATTTGACCGCTTAGGAAATAACGGGATTAACGCGACAACGTACTATCAAGGAACACCGCTGCAAGACGCGCTCTTCTCAGTGAAATACTTAGTGGCACCAAAACCAGTGTATACAAAAGAATATCCTGATACTTCGAAAATGTATGTATTCGGAAATATGGTAACGCGTAAAGATATTACGTCGAAAGAACCAGTGTACGAAGCAACAAGAACGAAGACGTATGAAACAGGATTAATCTTACCAATTGCTTATGGTGTGAATGATGTGACAGTGAATGTAAAACTGGAAAATCATCAACCGATTCAAAACCATAACAAGATTGTCCAAGCAATGGGAGCCACAAGTGAAAATTACTTAACGCTTCTAGCAGCCAACGAAGTGAAGTTGGATAATATGGAAGTTCCTGATTCTTCTAAACCAGAAACGTATAAACGCGTGGATTCATCAAAACCAGGAACAATTACGTATCATTTAGTACCGCAGTCTTCTGAAGATTACTGGGTATCGATTCCTCAAAAACTTTCTCACACGAATAAAAACAAAGTGAGAATTTTACTCAATGGAAATACGTATGACTTCCAAGATAAATTCCAACAAACACAACTTATTCAAGTGGCCCATGATTCACTTGGGAAAGCCGTTGATTTAACGATTGAAATTGACACAGATGACGAATACAACTTGTCAGGTTTACGCCTAGCACGTTCAAATAGTGCCTTAGTAAATCGCATGATTGAAGAGCATCAACTTCAAGGAATGAAAGTCACTCATTGGGATGATAGTCATATTCAAGGGACTGTGAATATCACAGACGATAGCACATGGATGATGACAAGTATTCCATATGAAAAAGGCTGGACGGTTAAAGTCGATGGTCAAGTCGTTGGAACGGCTAAAGTTTGGGATAGTCTTCTTGCTTTCCAAATTACACCTGGTGAACATACAATTGAGATGACTTACATGCCAGAAGGATTTATGGCAGGATTCGTGATTTCAATCTTATCAATTTGTATTTATGTGTTAGCCATTTATAAAAAATGGATTTAATTGAATAGGAGTAGACTATAATGACAATTTCAAAAATGAAATTAAAATATAGTTCGCTATTCTTCGTTCCATTTGTGGTGATGTTGGGGGTCTTCCTAAGTTTAGGATTGACCCCTTTTTCGCAAAATTCGATTCATAGCGGAGACTTTCTTTCTCAATATTTTCCGCTTTATATCGGATTGCATAAACTATTTTGGAGTGGAGATTTTAGTGGTCTATTTTGGTCCTTCGAGAAATCACTTGGAGGAGCCATGCCAAGTGTCTGGGGCTTTAATAGTTTAAGTCCATTCACGTTTTTATATGTGATCTTTCCAATTTCAAGTTTTCAAGTCCTTAGCTACGTGATTCCTCTTCTACGTGCTGGGGTCATGGGAGTCGTCTTTGGATATTTCTTAGAAAAGAAATTCAAAGGCGTGTCGAAACATTACTGGTTATCATTAGGATTGGCTTCGTCATATGCCCTTAGCGGATTTGTCGTATCGCAACAATATAATCCTAATTTCTTAGATAATCTGGTCTATATTCCGTTTATTCTCTTGGGAATTGAAGAGGTGGCAAGTGGGAAGCGTTCGGTGAAATTACCGCTGTTTCTTGCCATTAGTTTAATAACGGATTTTTATACAGGGTATATGATGTGTCTCTTTGTGGCGCTCTATACATTTTATGTCGTCTTCTCGTCGGATACTTCATTGAAAGAGGCCGTACAGAGAATAGTGAGAGTCGCGTTATTTGCACTGATTGGAGTTGGCCTTGCAGCATTTTGGCTATTGCCCGTCTTTAGCGCCTTATTAGAAAGTAAAGCGAGTGCGGGGAGCACCTTTGCATGGTCTTGGAACCCGGTAAATGATTTAGTCGCTATGCCGCAAAAATTCATCTTAGGATCCTTTGGTGAAAAAGAGTGGGGCGATTCTAAGGCGTTACCGCAACTCTTTATTGGTGGATTAGGACTCTTTGGATGTTGTACGTTTTTTGCTAAAAGAGAGATTACACTTCGTAAGAAATTAGCAGCGACAGTCGTGTTGCTTGTCTTACTGCTTTCGTTTTCGATTCAAGGTTTCGATCAAATTTGGCATATGGGACAACGCCCGGTTGGTTTCTACTTCAGAAATTCATGGGTAGCCAATAGTTTTATGCTAGTGCTAGCATCCGAAAGTCTAATGCAGTGGAAAGATGAATTCCGCTTGAATGAGTTCTTAGTGGCCATCTTTGGATTTGGGTCAATTCTAGTGTTGTCGACTCTAAGAAGTCTGCAATATGTTGAGACCTCACAGAAAATACTCGCGTTTATTATTTGGACGATTATCTTATTAGCTTTCTTCTTTAGAAGAGCTGAAAGAGTTCGTAGGCTTCAATTAACGGCCGGAGTCGTGATTGTTGAGTAAATGGTGAGTTCCTTTGTCGGTTTTAGAAGAGCACCTTATTTTATCGGGAATGCAGGATTACAGGAACAAATGGAGTTTGCGATAGCTTTTGATAAAGAAGGTTATAGCCATCAAAGTACTTTTATGCGAATGGAAATGCATAAAGGATTGTCTCATGCGAATTTCCCGATTGCATTTGGCTACAATGGAGCTTCTCACTTCACATCAAGTCTTGAACATTCGCTAATTGAAGAGATGAGCCATCTAGGTCTTCCAACGTCTCAATCAGTGGCAAACTATACCAATCGTAATGTGATTTTAGATTCGCTCTTTGGCGTATCGCGTTTTATGATGGACGGCGATGAAAACCGTGTCTTTGCGGATGTACGCGGGATGTATGCGAAAGAAGGCAAAGTGAAGGATTTTGTGGTTTATCGAAATCCATATGCGTTTTCTCTTGGCTATTTAACGAATGAAAATACAGCAACCAATATCGCTTTTGAAAAAAATCAACCAGTAGCCAATCTCAACCAGCTCTTGCAAGTGATTGGACTCTCTGGAACAAACGCATTGACTGAAGTGAATGTTGGCGAACCTGTGACGACGAATTTAACGAAGGGGCAGGAGAAATACACTCTAACAAATGAGGCAGAACCTGCTAAAATTGAATGGAAGTTCACTCTACAACCAAACAAACTTTATTTTGTCGAAATTCCAGAACGTCAAGCGGGCTCTGTGATTAAATCAAAAGTGATGCTAAATGGTATTAGTTATCCGTATGAGAATCGATTCCATGAGAACCAATTGTGGATGATTGGAAATGGGAATTTAGATCAGACAATTACCTTTGCGATTGAGGACGCGAAAGCCAAAGAATGGGATTTACGTGGCTTCAAGTTCTATACGATTGATATCACAACACTCGCAAATGCATTGACGCAATATAAGAAAGCAAATGATATTACAATTGAGTCGTATACAAACGCGATGGTGAAGGCACATGTCACTGTAACCAATAGTGAGCTGAGCTTTGCGACCTTTACGATTCCATACCATTCTGGTTGGAGCGTGACGGTGGATGGTAAGAAGCAAGAAGTGAAAAAAGCGCTCGGATTCTTTATGGGCGTTTCACTGACAGAAGGAGAACACGAGATTGTTTGGAGTTATACGCCACCAGGATTACATCTTGGAATGTTCATTTCTATTTCGTCACTTCTCTTACTAGTTTTCCTATGGAAAAAGCATAAAAATTAAATCGATTGTCATTAAAATAGTCTCTGAAATCGTGCTGATTTTAGAGATTATTTTTTTTCGTGTTTTTACAGGCCGTACTTTTGTAATTGAGAGGTGTTCATGGGTATAATGGCTTGTTAATTAGTGAAAGGGAAGTGATGAAGTGATGGATGCGACAAGTTTAGCCGAAGCCGTTCGTTTGAAAAAAGTGAGTCCATTAGAATTAGTAACAGAAACGATTCAACGCGCGCACACGCTTAATCCTTCTCTGAATGCCATTGTTTATGAGCAATATGAAGAGGCGCTTGAAAAAGCGAAACATTTTCAACTGACGAATCAACCATTTGCGGGAGTTCCTATTTTTCTAAAAGACTTAGGGCAAGAACAAAAAGGAAGCATCTGTACATATGGCTCGCGTTTATTCAAGGATGTAAAAAGCGCTCAGACTGATAACTTTGTCAAACGGCTAGAAGAACTCGGCTTTATCATTATGGGTCGTACCAATACTCCAGAATTTGGATTTAAGACCGTCAGTGATGCCGCACTCCATGGTCCTGTTCGAAATGCGGTGAATTTTGAGCGAAACGCTGGAGGCTCTAGTGGAGGGGCAGCTGCTGTTGTAGCAAGCGGAATTACACCAATTGCAGCAGCAAGTGATGGTGGTGGATCGATTCGAATTCCGGCCAGTCATAATGGATTGATTGGACTCAAACCTTCTAGAGGGCGTGTGATAGTCGGACCAGGTTCTTATCGTGGATGGAATGGCGCAACCGTTCATTTTTCGTTGACAAAAACCGCCCGAGATACAAGGAACTTATTATTCCACATGCAAGAGTGCCAGATGGAAAGTCCATTCCCATTACCAAAACTGAGTTACGACCAACTTTATAAAACAGAAAAAATAAAACTATTAAGAGTAGCCGTGTTGTTACAGTCACCAGTAGGAGAAGCGATTTCTAGGGATTCGGTGGATGCCGTGATGAAGATTGCACATTTCTTTGAAAATCATGGGCACTCCGTAACGCTTTTACAAAAGGATCCTGTCGACGGTATCGCTCTGCAAAAAGGATTTTATATTATCAGTGCGGTTGAAACAGCGTTGATGTTCCAAAATATTGAATGCCAGCTTGGACGCCAAGTAACGCGTGACGATATGGAACTGATGACATGGGCGATTTATCGTAGTGGCATGGATATTTCAGGGATGGAGTACTCTAAAGTGGCTTCAAGTTGGGATAATTATGCCGAGCAGATGTCGCAGTTACACGAGCAGTACGATGTGCTGCTGTTGCCGACAGTTGCACAGGCCGCTCCGAGTCTTCATCCGTATGAGTTGTCTGCGGAATTACAATCCAAACTAATACGCATTGATGATTTTACAAAAGACCAAAAGCAGCAATTGCTCTGGGAAATGTTCGAAGAGAGCGTAGCCGATACGCCATTTACCCAGCGATTTAATATTACTGGGCAACCGGCCATTAGCTTGCCAGTTCACCACACCAAAGATGGACTGCCAATTGGCGTGCAACTCGCTGCAGCAAAAGGAAGAGAAGATTTGCTCCTACAAATCGCAGAATGGTTTGAACAGGAACAATTATTACAAGTAACAAAACAGTAGAAAGAAGTGAAAGTGTGTTAGAAACAGAAGCTTTATTTAAGCCTTTCGAATTAAAAAAAGGAGTCACATTGGACAATCGATTTGTGCTTTCTCCAATGGTGACGAACTCTTCAACGAAAGAAGGTCATATTACAGAGGATGATTTAAAATACGCCGAGCGTCGTGCACATGCTGCAGCCCTTCAAATTACAGGGGCGGCATACGTGAACAAGCACGGCCAGCTATTCGAGTATGGTTTTAGTGCGACTTCTCTAGACGATATCGAAGGCTTAACCAAACTAGCCAAAGCGATGAAATCAGGTGGAGCGAAAGCCATCTTACAATTAACGCATGCGGGACGTTTTGCAAGTCATGCCTTAAACCGTGACCGCTATGTGTATGGTCCAAGTGCGATGACATTACAATCGCCTTTCCCACATGAAGTCAAAGAATTAACCGTAGAAGAAATTCATGGCATTATCGAAGATTATCGCCGTGCTGCTCAAATTGCCATTCAGTCTGGATTCGAAGGCTTAGAAATTTCATCGGCGCAACGACTGCTCATTCAAACCTTCTTCTCAACGTTCTCAAACGAGCGTACAGATGAGTATGGTTGTAAGACATTAGAGGACCGTTCAAGAATCGGGATGGAAGTCTTAACGGCGGTTCAAGAAGTGATTGATGAATATGCCTCAGATGAGTTTATTCTTGGATTCCGTGCGACTCCTGAAGAAACGCGTGGAAATCAAATTGGATACACCGTGGATGAGTTTCTTGAGTTCTTCGAAGAGGCTCTTAAGAAAGTGAAAATTGATTACTTAGCTATTGCAAGCTGGGGACATGATGTCTTCAGAAATAAAGTCCGTGCTAAAGGACCGCATCAAGGCAAACTCGTGAATAAAGTCGTCTATGACCGCTTAAAAGGGCGAGTTGCTGTGATTGCTTCAGGCGGTATTAATTCTAAAGAAAAAGCACTTGAAGCATTGGAAAATGCAGATTTAGTCGGGCTATCAACACCGTTTATCACGGATCCAGAATTTGCCGTGAAGATTCAAGAAGGAAATGAATCAGATATTCAATTAACGATTAAACCAGAAGCGCTTGAAGCCTTAGCGATTCCAAAGGCGGCCTTCAAAGATATCGTACCTTTAATGGACTTTGGGGAGTCGCTTGAAAAAGAAGCCAGAGATTTCTTCAGAGGACTCGAAGCCAACTACGAGGGGAGAGAGACGGGTGAAAATTAGTCTATTAGATTATGGTCTCGTAGATGAAGGAAAGACGAGCGCAGAAGCTGTTCGTGAAACATTGGAGTTGGCGCAATTAGCAGACGAACTTGGATTTCATCGATTCTGGGTAAGTGAACATCATAATGTGCCAGCGCTCTCGATTAGTGCTCCAGAAGTGGTGATTCCGTACCTTGCTAGCCACACGAAGAACATCCATATTGGTTCGGGTGGAATCATGGGGCTTCATTATTCGCCGTATAAAGTAGCTGAAATCATGTCAACGCTAGAAGGACTATTCCCAGGACGTGTGGATATCGGTCTTGGTAATTCCCCAGGAACGCCGCTTGTAGGTCGTAATTTGCAGTCGCTTTATTCGAAAGAGCAATATGCCTTGTGGTTAGAAAAATTGCAGCACTATTTAAATGAAGCGCGTCATAAAGGTGTGGTCGTTCCAGAAGTGGCGACTGTTCCAGAGCAGTTCCTTCTTGGAATGGGAGGTCAGTCGATTGAGTCAGCGGCAACTCTTGGTTTGAGTTTTGTATATGGTGTATTTCCGTATATTCCTCAAGACCCTGTGGAGTTGGCGAAAAGTCTTTCCAAGAAATATCGTAGCACCTTTAAACCAGGCCCACATAGTAAGCAAAGCAACTTCGTACTAGCGGTATTTGTGGTTATTGCAGATACGAGTGAAGAAGCCGAAGAGATGGCGAAACCATTAGATTTATGGATGCTTGGAAAACAAGATTTTTCAGAATTTCATACCTTCCCAACACGAAAAGATGTGGAAACATATGAATTAACTCAGCGTGACCGTGAAAAAATCGCAAGCAACCGCAGTCGACTCATTGTGGGAAACCCACGTGAAGTTTACGAGCAAATGGAGACGCTAAGAGCAGTCTCCAATCCCGATGAGTTATTATTTATTCCACTCGTCGGTTCCATTGAAAAAAGAAAACGTTCAGTAGAATTACTTGCTGAATTATATAAAGGAGAAAGATAAAATGAGAAAATTTGCTAACTTTTTATGGATTGATAAAGAAGGAGAAAACTACACGATTCGTATGACTCCAGAACTTCAAGATGATGTCGGTACAATTGGATTCGTTCAATTTAACATGGATGACGAATTAGAAGCTGAAGACGAAATCTTAAGTTTAGAAGCAAGTAAAACAGTGATGTCGATTGTGACTCCACTTGCAGGGAAAGTCGTAGCTAGAAATTTAGCGGCAACAGAAGATCCTAAATTATTAAACTCTGAAAAACCAGAAGAACACTGGTTAGTGACATTAACGAATGTTGATGAAGCAGCATTCTTGGCATTAGAAGATGAATAATCATAAAGAAGAGCAGTTGCTCAAACAAATGATTGAAATCCTAGCGCAGGAATCAGGAGAAACCGTATCAGTTGAAGGGAAAACGCTAGAAGAGTTGAAGACCCTTTGGAGAGGTTTTGTGAATGTAAGACAGCCAAAAGAGGCTTCTGCAGACTATATAGTTTTAGAAAATGAGTATTTACAAGAATACCATGCTCCAAGAGTCCAAACCTTAGCAGATTGCGCGCCGACTGCAAATGACCAAATCAAACTGTATTACGGTGACTTGTGTGAATTACAAGTGGATGCGATTGTGAATGCGGCGAATAGTGAGATGCTTGGATGTTTTATTCCGAATCACCGCTGTATTGATAATGCGATTCATACTTTTTCAGGAATTGAACTTCGAAGCTTTTGCCACCATTTAATGGAGGAGCAAGGAAAGAAGGAACCTGTTGGAAAAGCAAAAATCACGCCAGCGTTCAACTTGCCATCGAAGTACATTATTCATACGGTAGGCCCCTTCTTGCCTCCAGGGCAAAAAGTAACGCCGCTTCGTGAACAGTTACTGGCTGGTTGTTACAAGAGTTGTTTGAATGCAGCAAGAGAAGTTGGCCTAACCTCGATTGCTTTTTGCGGGATTTCAACAGGAGAGTTTGGATTTCCAAAAGAACCTGCCGCTCGTATTGCAGTGGATACCGTGAACAAATGGTTGACGGAGACATCTTCAACAATGACCGTTATTTTTTCAACGTATACCAAGGAAGACCAATCAATTTATCAGAATTATTTATCAGGAGAACAGTAGAATGACGAAATGGAATGCATTACAAAAAGAAAGAACAACTGAAGCTAGTCTACTGGCAGATTTATTCCAGGAAGCAGATGCTATTGTGGTTGGTATCGGGGCTGGGATGTCGGCAGCAGATGGATTCACCTACATTGGAAGTCGATTCGAAGACGCTTTTCCGGATTTTATTGAGAAGTATCAGTTTTTAGATATGTTACAAGCGAGTTTGTTTCATTTTCCAAGTTGGGAAGAGTATTGGGCATTTCAAAGTCGTTTTATTGCACTCAATTACCTGGATCAACCTGTGGGACAATCGTATGTGGAACTCTTAGAAATGCTTAAAACAAAGCCATACCACATTATCACTACGAATGCGGATAATGCGTTTTGGGTGGCTGGATATAACAAAGAGAAGGTTTATCATATTCAAGGCGAATATGGGCTTTTCCAATGTAGCCAGCACTGTCATCCAAAAACGTATCAAGATGATGCATTAGTCCGTAAGATGATTGCGGAACAAAAGGACATGAAAGTACCTTATGAACTGATTCCGTTCTGTCCAGAATGCGGAGCGCCGCTTGAAATTAATAAGCGTAATGCCGAAAAAGGAATGGTCGAGTCAGCAGATTTCTTTGCACAAAAAGAGCGCTATGATGCGTTTTTAGAAGAACATAAAAATGATAAGGTGCTCTTTTTAGAAATCGGAGTGGGCTTTACGACGCCACAATTTATTAAAACACCGTTCCAAAAATGCGTACAAGCCAATCCAAATGCGCTGTTTGTAAGTATGAATCATAAACATTACCGGATTCCGCTCGCGTTAAGAGAGCAGACTGTACAATTGTCAGAAAACATCGCCCCATTAATTCATGGGACATATCAAGAGCTTAAAGGAGAATAAACAATGTATTTAATCGAACCAATCCGTGATGGAAAATATGTAAAAGATGGAGCAGTAGCGCTTGCGATGCAAGTATATGTGCAAAGTAATGTCTTCTTAGATGATGACATCTTGTTCCCATATTACTGCGACCCTAAAGTAGAAATTGGAAAATTCCAAAACACAATCGCTGAAGTGAATGAGGAGTATTTAAAAGAAAACAATATTCTTGTTGTACGTCGTGACACTGGTGGCGGTGCCGTATACGTGGATTCTGGTGCTGTGAATGTGTGCTACTTAATCCAAGACAATGGAATCTTCGGCGACTTCAAGAGAACGTATGAACCAGCGATCAAAGCCTTACACGAACTCGGCGCAACAGCCGTTGAACAAACAGGACGTAACGATTTAACGATTGAAGGCAAAAAAGTATCCGGAGCTGCGATGACAATCAGCAATGGTCGAGTATACGGTGGATTCTCGCTCTTATTAGACGTGGACTATGATGCGATGGAAAAAGTCTTGAATCCAAACAAGAAGAAATTACAATCGAAAGGGATTCAATCGGTACGTGCACGTGTGGGAAGTATTCGTCCGTACCTAGCCCCAGAATATCAAAACGTGACGGTAGATGAATTCAAAAACTTAATCACATGTAAGATTTTAGGAATTAACTCTATAGATGAAGCGAAACGTTATGTGTTAACGGAAGAAGATTGGAAAGCAATCGATGAACTCACAGCTTCTAAATATAAAAACTGGGAATGGAATTATGGCCAATCTCCACAATATAGTGATTACCGTGATGGACGTTTCGCATGTGGAACGATTCAATGCTACTTAGAAGTGGAACAAGGTAGAATTTCAAATTGCCGTATTTATGGAGATTTCTTTGCAAAAGGAAATGTTCAAGAAGTCGAAGAAAAACTTAAAGGTGTTCGTATGGTGAAAGAAGACTTAGTGGAAGTCTTAAGCGCCATCGATTTAAGCAACTACTTTGGCGCAGTTACTGCTGAGGAATTTGCGGGACTCATTTTAGGAGAATAAAAAAATAGGGTGATACCGTATAAGGTATCACTCTATAAATTTAGAAAAGGATGAAGCATGGTGCTTCATCCTTTTTGCTTGATTAGTCTAATTCTTCTTTGGCTGGAATGCTGTGTGCTAGACGGCTTGCTGCAGCGGCTGCGATAGCTCCTACTAAGTCGTCTAAGAAGATGTTTACTTTACCAGTTGATTTGTCATCTAAGTTCTTAAGAATTCCTGGTTTTACTTTATCGATATAACCGTAGTTTGTAAATCCGATTGAACCATATACGTTTACGATCGATAATGCTAAGATTTCATCGACACCGTATAAAGGCTCGTCTTGAGATAAGACATCGTTTAATAATGGATGTAATTTCTTTTCTTCTGCTAATTTATCCATTTCGATACCAGTGATAACGGCGTTTTGAACTTCGCGTTTCTTCAATACGCTATTAACGTTTAATAAGCATTCTTCTTTCGTTAATCCTGGTACATATCTTTCTTGTAAGAAATAAACTAATTCAGCAATTTGTTCTAATTCTACACCGCGTTCAGATAATAATTCTAAACAGCGTTCGTGTAATTCTTTTGGGCTTTTCATCTGAAAAATCCTCCTTTTAACAAATTATGAAACCCTTTTAAAAAGAGTAGCTTTTTATTTTAACACAAAATACAAAGAACGCCCAAATGAATTGAGCGTTCTTTTTGAAATTTTGTAAACGGTTAGAACATTGACGAGCTATGAATCGTGCTCGGACGGCTATTTGGATTCACGTAAGTCATTGCAGCGTTAATGGCAACAGGTGCTTCACCAAATCCAGTAGCGATGATTTTTACTTTGCCATCGTAAGTTGCGATATCTCCAACGGCAAAGACGCCAGGAAGAGTCGTTTCCATTTGGCTGTTTGTCACGATGGTGTTACGAACCACATCGAATCCCCAGTTCTTCATTCCTCCAATAGAAGAAGAGAAGCCATAGTTCACGATAAAATCGTCAACAGGAAGTTCAATTTGGTCTTCACCTTTAGCATGTTTGAGGACAACCGATTGAATGGTTTCGCCATCGCCAATAATTTGGTCTGGAAGATAAGGCGTTAAAATGTCGACGCTTGATTCTTCTAGTTGTTTCACGCTATGTTCTTGTGCGCGGAACTGTGGACGACGATGGACGATCGTCACTTTCTTTGCGATTGGTTCTAAAGCTAGTGCCCAGTCTACCGCAGAGTCGCCACCACCGCAGATGGCTACAGTACGGTCGCGGAATCGCTCTAAGTTTGTTACGAAGTAGTGCAGGTTGCTGTTTTCATAAGTTTCTGCATTTTCTACATCGAGTTTACGTGGACGGAAAGCTCCGTTCCCACAAGCGATAATCACTGTTTTCGCGTAGTGCGTTTGTTTAGAAGTTACGAGTTCATATCCGAAGTCTGTTTTGTTTAATTCGAGTGCTTCTTCTTCTAAGCAGTACTGAGTTTCTGGGAAACGTTCAAGCTGCTTTTTCAAGTTCTCGATTAAATCGCCAGCTGTAATTTCTGGGAAGGCAGGGATGTCATAAACCATCTTTTCAGGATAAAGCATCCCTGGTTGCCCACCTAATTGGGGCAAAGTTTCAATAATTTTAACAGACGCTTGACGTAAGCCCGCGTAAAAGGCGGTGAAAAGCCCAACAGGCCCACCGCCGATAATAATAATATCAACAATTTCTTGAGTCACTTTTTACCTCCGAATTAATAGAACATTCTTAAAATAAAGGCCATTGCGATACCAGTTAGTACCCCAGCAAATACCTCAATAGGTTTGTGACCTAAATATTTCTTGATAATTAATTTTTTATTTTCTTCTGTGTCGAAGAGATTGATTGGATCATCTTCTGATTCAATTTCAACATGCTTTAATGCGCTGGATTCTTCGCGTACTTGTTCTTCGTATAATTTTTGTAGGAGAATTCCTTGTTCACCACTTTGACGACGAACGGCCATGGCATCGAACATAACGATTAAACCGAACGTTGTTGCGATTGCAACGAGTGGAGAAGCAAATCCGTATTCAATAATAAGTGCTGTAATCAGCGAACTAACCGCAGCAGAGTGAGAACTTGGCATTCCACCTGTGCTAGTTACTAACGAAACGTGTGCGCCATCTTTCTTTGAAAAGAGCGCAATCGGAAATTTAACAAATTGTGCAAATAGAATCGAGCAAATTGAAGCGATTAATGGATAATTTTGAAATATTGTCATTAAACTTTCACTCTTTCTTTTTTCTATACTCAAATACTATACCACGAAACCATGAAAATCACTAAGGAAAATTTATAGATATTCTTTATTTTTTTATTAAGGTGGATAAGAACGCTAAATTGCACCCGTTTGCCTTTTGTGGTTTAATAGAGGAGGTTAGATGAGCAATCATCAGTAAGAATTAAAAGGAGATGGAAAAATGAGTCAATTTCCACAATTGAATGAAGTGAATGAAAACAATCCACTCGTGACTGTGCATACGAACTTGGGCGATTTCACATTGGAATTATTCCCTGAAGTAGCACCTAAAACAGTGGAGAATTTCGTAACACATGCGAAAAATGGATACTACAACGGAGTTATCTTTCACCGTGTGATTGAAGACTTCATGATTCAAGGTGGCGACCCAACTGGAACTGGTATGGGTGGCGAGTCTATTTACGGACGTACTTTCGAAGATGAATTTTCAAGAGAAGCATTCAACTTGTATGGAACTTTATCAATGGCAAATGCAGGTCCAAACACAAATGGATCTCAATTCTTCATTGTTACAGCAAAACAAGTACCCGCACAAATGTTGAAACAATTAAAAGATGGCGGCTGGCCTGAAGAAATCGTTGAAGAATACGCTAAAGTTGGTGGAACACCTTGGTTAGACCACCGTCATACAGTATTCGGACGCGTCGTAGAAGGTATGGACGTTGTTCTTAAGATTGAAGGCGTAGAACGTAATGCGCAAGACCGTCCTCTAGAAGATGTTGTCATTGAATCGATGGACGTAAAAGCGTAGGAGGTTCTATGAGCAAAACTTTTAGAATTGGCGACATCGTTACGGCTAAAGTAACGGGTGTACAAAATTACGGAGTTTTCTTGGAGCTAGATGAAGATACACAAGGCTTGATTCATATTTCTGAGTGTAAACATGGATATATGGATAATGTGCATGATTTTGTGAAAGTAGGACAAGAAGTGACAGCCAAAGTCATTGACGTCGATGAATTCTCAAATAAGATTAGTTTATCGATTCGAGCGCTGGAAAAACTCGATGTGCCAGATGTTCCGCAACGCATTAAGAAAAATCGCAAACGCTATGTTCCATCTATTGGTTTTTCTAGCTTAGCGAAGAAGTTGCCAGAGTGGATCGAAGAAGCACAAGAAAAATTTGTAAAAGATAAAAACAAAAATTAATAAAAAAATCGTTATTGAATACGAAGGAGGCATTCAAATGGGACACATTTCATTTGATTATTCAAAAGCATTAGATTTCTTCAGCCAAGAAGAAATTGACAATTTACAATCAACAGTAACAGCGTTAGATAAAGACTTACGCGAAGGATTAGGAGCAGGGAACGACTTCACAGGTTGGATTAACTTGCCACGCGACTATGATAAAGAAGAATTCGCTCGTATTAAAGAAGCTGCTAAAAAGATTCAAGAAGAATCTGAAGTATTAGTAGTAATTGGTATTGGTGGTTCTTATTTAGGAGCTCGTGCAGCGATTGATTTCTTAAACCACGCTTTCTATAACTACTTACCAAGCGATAAACGTAAAACTCCGCAAGTATTATTTGCAGGAAACAGCATTAGCTCAACTTACTTACAAGGGTTAATCGACCTAATCGGAGATCGTGATTTCTCTGTAAACGTAATTTCTAAATCTGGTACAACAACAGAACCAGCGATTGCTTTCCGTGTATTCAAAGATTTATTAATTAAAAAATATGGTAAAGAAGAAGCTGTAAATCGTATTTACGCTACAACTGACCGCGCTCGTGGAGCATTAAAATCAGAAGCAGATGTGGAAGGATACCAAACATTTGTGATTCCAGATGATGTCGGTGGACGTTTCACAGTATTAACAGCTGTAGGATTACTTCCAATCGCAGTTACTGGTGCAGATGTAGATGCATTAATGCAAGGGGCTGAGGATGCACGTGTGGCATACAGCTCATCAAACTTAAAAGAAAACGAAGCTTACCAATACGCTGTAGCACGTAATGTGTTATACCGCAAAGGAAAAGTGACAGAGTTATTAATTAACTACGAACCAACATTACAATACTTCTCTGAATGGTGGAAACAATTATTTGGTGAATCAGAAGGGAAAGACTTCAAAGGAATTTATCCTTCAAGTGCAAACTTCTCAACTGACTTACACTCACTAGGACAATACATCCAAGAAGGTCGTCGTAACATCTTCGAAACAGTTATCAAAGTGGGTAAACCAAATGAAGAAGTAACAATTCCTGAAACAGAAGAAGATTTAGATGGATTAGGATACTTACAAGGTAAAACAATGGATTTTGTAAATACAAAAGCTTTCCAAGGAACATTACTTGCTCATACAGATGGTCAAGTTCCAAACTTTGTAGTGAACATTCCTGATATGTCAGCTTACACATTAGGACACTTAATCTACTTCTTCGAAATCGCAGTTGGACTTTCTGGTTACTTAAATGGCGTGAACCCATTTGACCAACCAGGGGTAGAAGCATACAAGAAAAACATGTTTGCTTTACTTGGAAAACCAGGATTCGAAGACTTAGCAAAAGAATTAAACGAACGTCTATAATCAACATGCCGCATTCTCAATACGAGGGTGCGGTATTTTTGTGTGAATATGTGCTCGAATCGGGAAAAGAACTTGCGACAAAGGGCGTTTTGAACTAACATAGGTTTTACAAGAAGTGTTGGAGGAAAAAGATGAGAGTCATTGGATTAACAGGCGGTATCGCTAGTGGAAAGACTACTGTTTCGAATTTATTTAAAATCTCTGGAGTGCCGGTTATTGATGCCGACCTTGTAGCTAGACAAGTCGTCGAAAGAGGAACTGCCGGATTAACGGCGCTCGTGAACCGTTTCGGTGAATCTATTTTAAATACAGATGGAACGTTAAATCGAACGGAACTTGGGCAAAGAATGTTCAGCGATGATGCGATTCGCAAGGAAGTAAATGACATTCTTCAACCACTGATTCGCCAAGAGATTGCAGGAAAGATGACAGACTACCAAGAGCAAAGGAAATCACTGATTGTCTTAGATATTCCGCTCTTATTTGAAATGCACTATGAGAGTCTCTGTGATGATATTATCGTGGTGGCCGTATCTGTGGAAACGCAAATTACTCGCATGGAAAAGCGTAACGGATATACAAGGCAAGAAGCGTTAGAGCGAATCCAGTCACAGATGCCTTTAGAAGAAAAAGTAAAGAGAGCAACGATTGTGTGGTCAAACGAAGGAACCCTTCAAGAGTTAGAGCAAAAAGTCCATCAGTGGCTACTCGAAAATTTCCTTAAAAAATGATATAATAAATCGAATAAGCACAAAAAAGGAGAGGTGTTTGCAATGCAATGTCCAAAATGTAAAAACAATGGTTCTCGCGTAGTAGATAGTCGTCCAGCTGATGATGGTCGTTCTATCCGTAGAAGAAGAGAATGCGAAGAATGTGGCTACCGTTTTACAACATTCGAGCGCTTAGAAAAGGCGCCATTGCTTGTCATTAAACGTAATGGGAATCGCGAAGAATTTAGCCGTGAAAAATTATTAAACGGATTAGTTCGTTCAGCAGAAAAACGTCCAGTATCACTTGGACAATTAGAAAATATCGTGAATGAAATCGAACGTTCCATCAACCAAGAGGGAGAAAATGAAGTGTCAAGTACTCTTATTGGAGAAATGGTGATGGATCACTTAGCTAAGATTGATGACATTGCGTATATTCGTTTTGCGAGTGTGTATCGTCAATTTACAGACCGCAAAATGTTCTTAAAAGAATTAGAAAGAATGTCTATGATTATGGACAGCCAAGAAAAATAGGAAGGAATTACAAGAATGCACTCAAAAGAGTTTCCATGGGCACAGTATAAGCCTAAAGACGGTATCCTCGTGGTACAACCTGTGTGGATTACCGAAAGAGAAATCCAATTTTTAATGCAATTATACGCTCCGTTCATTGGAAAAGAAGCGACTCTTTTGTATGCGACTTTGTACGGTGAGTTATCTCCATCAGAATACGAGAGTGAAGTCTTCTCCATTTCTGAATTGTTGTCGATGACGAATTTAGGAATGCCCGACTTTTTCTTAGCTAAAACACGATTAGAAGGAATTGGACTTTTAAAAACGTATCGTAAGGAGCCAACTGCTTCACGTCCTCAAACGTACACGATGGAATTACAAGCACCAACATCTCCGCGTCTCTTTTTCAAAGATGCCTTACTTTCGACTCTACTGCTAAATCAGATTGGGAATCATCGTTTTGAGAAATTAAAGCAACGATTCTTAGTGTCGAAACCAGGCGACTTAGGAGAGAACGACAGTGCGCAGTTTGAAGAAGCGTATCGACTTCCTTATAACATGGAATCTTATACAAGAAACCATGCGCAAGAAAACCGCATGGTCTTAGATAGCAAGCAACAACCTGAATTCGAGTTTGCATCGGATGTGGATTGGGATTTAATCGAAGGGCTGTTAAAAACAGAATTCGTCGATTTAAATTCCATCACTAAGGGAGTTCGAAAAATCGTCGATGCCTTATACCGTGCCTATGGGTTTACTGAGCAAGAAATCGCACAATTTTTAGTGATTGCGTCTGATTTAACAACGAAAGTCATTGATGAAGAGTTCTTGTTGAAATTAGGGCAAGAGGCTGCTCAAGATAAAGTGACACAACTTCGAAGCGAAGAAGTGGTTGAAGCACCTGTGACCGAACCGACTGAAGTGCAAGTGGTGGAAGGGGCCTCTGAAGAAGAGTTAGCCATCCAGCAATTGATTCAAGCGGCTAAAGGAATGGCGCCAATTGACTTTGTTTCAAGCATCAAGGCGCAAAAGAAAGGCTATGTCTCAAAAGCAGAACGTCAATTGATTTTTGATTTAGTATCTGTTAGCGGTTTACCAAACGAAGTGTTAAATATTTTATTCCACTATGCTTTGGTACAGCTCGATAACGCGACACTTGCACGAAACTTTATCGATGCGATTGCCAACGACTGGGCTACAAAAGAAATCAAGACCGCTCAAGAGGCAATGGAAGCTGTACGAAACCGCGATTTGCAGCGAGAAGTGAAACGAAAACAACAACTGCATAATGCAGGTAAGAATAACTACAGAAGACAGGGTGGCTATCAAGAGCAATTGCCAGATTGGGCGAAAGATTCTCAGGCAAAGGAAAAACAAACGCCTGCACCTACTGAAAGCCAATCCACACAAGTTTCAAGTGATTTAGCAGAACAAATCGCAAAATTAAAAACAAGTAATCAAAGAGAACAACAATAACGGAGGTGAACGAATTGGAAGGATTAAAAGGATTTTTAGATCAAAGAGGAGCAACACAAGGCATGCCGAACATGCAAAACATCGAAAAAGAAATCTTTGAAGATAAAGATGTAAAAGCTTTTCTTGAACAACATAAAGAAGAATTGACTCCGGAAGCTATTCGTAAAGGAATGTCTGCGTTATTGGAGTTTCGAATGGAAAGAGATGCTAGAAAGAACAACAAGGAAGTGAAAGCTCCAGGTCTCGAACCATGTTTAGAAGTGCATAACGGATTTATTTTAGTGAATTACAAACGTACCGAAGAAGCGATTCGCCAGGAAAGAGAACGTAAACGTAAACGCCTGATTCATTCCATCAATATGCCCAAAAATATCGCGGAGGCTCGTTTCTCAGATACGGCTCTTACGCCAGAGCGACAAGATGTCATTGGAGAATTATTGAAATTCATCAATAGTTACAAACCAAATAGTACTGAATACCAAAAAGGATTGTATTTAGCAGGGCCTTTTGGTGTTGGGAAAACATATATGATGGGCGCTTTAGCAAACGAGCTTTCTGAAAACGGCGTTGAAACGACGCTTGTCAATGTTCCAACGTATAGTGCAGAAATTAAGCAAGCCATTGCGACAAATACCGTTGAAGCGAAATTAGTATCGATTAAAAACACACCAATCTTAGTGTTGGATGATATCGGTGCGGAAATGAATAGCGCATGGTTTAGAGACGAAGTGTTGATGGTCATCTTACAACACCGTATGTTGCAAGAATTACCAACGTTCTTCACATCTAACTTCACAATTGATCAGTTAGAAGCGCATTTTGCTCATTCAAATAAAGGAGACCAAGAACTTCTTAAAGCAAAACGTCTGATTGAACGTATTCGCTTCTTAGCTAAAGAGTATTTTGTCGATGGACAAAATCACAGAAATCCATCATAGATGAAAATGCTTGAAAATATGAAAGATTAGTGGTTAAATACTAATGAACTAAATATTTTGAAAATGATGAAAAAGACAAGAAACTATCTCTTGGTTACATTTTAGCGAGAAGTGGGTTGGTGCAACACTTCATCCGGAATAGTTTTACCACTTTTGAATCTTTGCTTGAATTCAGTAGAGCAAGGCGCATCGGAGCGTTATTCCGTTGAGGTTCATCTTTTTTGATGAACAAATTTGGGTGGAACCACGTAGAATATGACGTCCCATAGTTTGCAGGAGCAGACTATGGGATTTTTTGTTTATTTCAGAAATTTCAAAAAGAAAGAAGGAAGAAAATGTCAATGATTAAAATTACTTTTCCAGATGGTGCCGTTAAGGAGTTTCCAAAAGGAATTACAGTAAAAGAAGTTGCAGAAAGCATTAGCAAAAGTTTAGCGAAAAAAGCATTAGCAGGTAAAGTGAACGGAGAATTAGTAGACTTCGATCGCGCTATCGAAGAAGATGCTTCTATCGAAATCGTTACACCAGATCACGAAGATGCATTAGGAATCTTACGCCACTCAACAGCACACTTATTAGCACATGCATTAACTCGTTTATACCCAGGAATTCACTTCGGAGTAGGACCTGCGATTGAAACAGGATTCTACTACGATACGGATATGCCAAATCAATTAACAGAAGATGCTCTTCCAGAAGTGGAAGCAGAAATGATGAAAATCGTTAAAGAAAACTACCCAATCGTTCGTCGTGAAGTAAGCCGTAAAGAAGCGTTAGAAATCTTCGCAAACGACCCTTATAAAGTAGAATTAATTAATGGTTTACCTGAAGACGAAACAATTACTGTATATCAACAAGAAGATTTCGTAGACTTATGTCGTGGTATCCACGTTCCCTCAACAGGACGTATTCAAGTCTTCAAATTATTATCACTTGCAGGGGCTTACTGGAGAGGTGACTCTAACAACAAGATGATGCAACGTGTATACGGAACTGCATTCTTTGATAAAGCAGACTTAAAAGAATTCTTGAAAATGCGTGAAGAAGCCAAAGAACGTGATCACCGTAAATTAGGAAAAGAATTAGATTTATTCATGATTAGCCAAGAAGTAGGTTCAGGATTACCATTCTGGTTACCAAAAGGGGCTACAATCCGTCGTACAATCGAACGTTACATCGTAGATAAAGAAATTAGTCTTGGATATCAACACGTGTACACTCCAGTTATGGCTGATGTAGGTCTTTACAAAACTTCAGGTCACTGGGCTCACTATCAAGAAGATATGTTCCCACCAATGGACATGGGCGATGGCGAAATGCTTGTTTTACGTCCAATGAACTGTCCTCACCATATGATGGTTTATAAAAACCACATCCACAGCTACCGTGAATTACCAATTCGTATTGCTGAATTAGGAATGATGCACCGTTATGAAAAATCAGGTGCGTTATCAGGTTTACAACGTGTGCGTGAAATGACTCTTAACGATGGACATACATTCGTTCGTCCAGACCAAATTAAAGACGAATTCAAACGTATTTTAGACCTAATCCGTGAAGTATATAGCGACTTCAATGTAAAAGATTATCGTTTCCGTTTAAGCTATCGTGATCCTGAAGATAAACATAAATACTTCGATGACGATGAAATGTGGAACAAAGCAGAATCAATGTTAAAAGAAGCAATGGATGAAATGGGATTAGAATACTTCGAAGCTATCGGTGAAGCAGCATTCTACGGTCCTAAATTAGATATTCAATTCCGTACTGCAATGGGATTAGAAGAAACAATGTCTACAATCCAATTAGATTTCTTATTACCAGAACGTTTCGACTTAACATACGTTGGTGAAGATGGAGATAACACTCACCGTCCAGTGGTTATCCACCGTGGGGTTGTATCTACTGCAGAACGTTTCGTAGCTTACTTAATCGAAGAATACAAAGGAGCATTCCCAACTTGGTTAGCTCCAGTTCAAGCAACAATCATTCCTGTAAGTGTGGAACATCATTATGACGCTGCACGTGAGTTGAAAGAAAAAATGGCTCGCTTAGGAATGCGTGTAGAACTTGATGATCGTAATGAAAAAATGGGTTACAAGATTCGTGCGTCTCAAACTCAAAAAATCCCTTATCAATTAGTAATTGGGGATAAAGAGGTTGAAGAAGGTACTGTAACTGTTCGTCGTTATGGTTCTAAAGAAACTAAATCAATGTCTGTTGAAGCGTACTTAGAATACGTACAACGCGAGATTGCAAACTTCTCTCGCCCGCTTGAAGACTAATTTTTCAAAGGCTCGTAGCAATACGAGTCTTTTTTGTGCTTAATAATAAAACCGAAGGTTTTGATTTATGGCGGTGTGTGGTTTGAGAATGATTGGGGGCTACTTAATAAAATATATTGAAGTGTGGTTTTTAATAGAAGTTTCGTTCTTTCGAATCATTGCGGATGTCTTCATAAAAGCTGTAATGGGATACCGGCTCGAGCCTTGGGTCTCTCACCTTCAAAGCCTCAAAAACGGGAGTAAGGAATGAATTCCTAACTCCCGTTAATTCGTTTTGATATGATTCCCCATTACTGCTTTTATAGAATCCGCATGATTCTCCAGAACGAAGCGTTAAAAATCTATTCGTATATTTTATAAAGTGAGCGATGCTTCTTAGACCGCCATAAATCAAAATGCGGTTAGAAAAAGACGAGTCTTGCGAGAAATTAGTTATCGCTAAAATTGGAGGCCCGCTGGTGCTTTTTTATGGAGCGTTCGTTGGTGCTTGTTTATGGAGTGTGTGCTGGTGCTTCTGAAGTTGAAATAGTGAAGTGGATGTTTGACAAAATCACATTCCAAAGTTAAGATAAGTGTGTTGGTAGATCTCTCCGCGTGTGGAGAGACTTTTTTTATGCATATATACAATTGATTGAGAAGGAGAGTTTTGATGGTAGTTGAAGAAAAACAAAATCCGTTAGGGTACGAAAAAATTAGTAAATTGATTCGTAAAATGGCGATTCCTGCTATTATCGCGAATGTGGTGAACGCACTCTATAATATCGTTGACCAAATTTTTATTGGACAAGGGGTAGGGTATCTTGGGAATGCAGCTACAAATATTGCTTTTCCAATTACAACCATCTGTATGGCGATTGGTTTAATGGTAGGAATTGGTGCCGCATCAAATTTTAACTTGGCGCTAGGTCGAAAAGAAGATAAACATGCGCGTGAAGTTGCAGGGACGGCAGTGCTGCTGTTGGTGACAGCGGGGTTAATCATTATGAGTGTAGTTCTATTGTTCTTACAACCATTGTTAAACTTATTTGGAGCCACTGACCAAATTCTAGGATACGCCAGCGAGTATGCAGGAATTACAGCTTTTGGAATTCCGTTCTTCATGATTTCTATTGGTTTTAATCCACTAGTTCGTGCAGATGGTAGGGCCACTTACTCGATGATGGCCATTATTGTGGGAGCTCTACTCAACACAATCCTAGATCCATTATTTATCTTTGGGTTTAATATGGGGATTGCAGGAGCTGCGTGGGCAACGGTTATCAGTCAAGTTGTTTCAGCAATCATATTACTCGCGTATATACCAAGGTTTAGATCCGTTCGCTTTGAGCGTAGCGACTTTAAGTTGTCGTTTGCGGATGTAAAAGTGATTGCATCTCTTGGGTTAACATCGTTCATTTTCCAAATTTCTGCGACCGTCGTACAAATTGTATCGAATAATCTTTTACGTACATATGGAGCACAATCCGTTTACGGTAGTGATATCCCGATTGCGGTTGGGGGAGTCGTGAGCAAAATCTTCGTTATATTCATTGCAGTTGTGATTGGGTTAAATCAAGGTGCACAACCGATTTTAGGCTTTAATTATGGAGCCAAGAAATATTCTCGAGTACATGACACGATGAAGTTGCTTCTTAAAATAACGGTCATTTTATCAACTATTCTTTGGATGATATTCCAAGCTTTCCCGCTACAACTCATTCAAATGTTTGGAAGCGGGGATGCTCTTTATTATGAATTTGGAGTCAGATATGCAAGAGCATTCTTATTCTTTACGTTTATAAATGGAACTACCATTATTGTGACAACCTTCTTCCCAGCAATTGGGAAAGCAAAACTAGGAGCGATTCTTTCTTTAACACGACAAATGTTTGTCTTGCTTCCAGTGATGATTATTCTTGCAACAAGTTTTGGAGTAGATGGATTAATTTTCTCAGGCCCGATTTCAGACTTTATCTCCTTTATTATTTGTATTACAGTTTATATTCATGAAATGCGCAAAATTCCAAAGGTAGACGAAATTTTGGTATAATGATGTGGAGTAATGGAAGGGGTATGATTTATGGAATGGTCTAAATTACTATCAACAAAACGTCTTTCTGGTAAAGAAGCAACTCATCGCAACGAATTCGACGACGATTACAAACGAATTGTAACGAGTCCTTCGTTTCGCCGATTGCAGGATAAGACACAAGTGTTTCCGCTAGAACGCTTGGATTTTATTCATACGCGACTAACACACTCGCTAGAAGTGGCGATGGTCGCTCGTTCTCTGGCAAAAGAAATTGTCATTTTATTGCAAGAGGAAGTGCAAAAGAAACCTTGTAGTAGTAAAGAGGAAATGATTGCTCGACAAGAAGATGTCTTGAAGATTGTTGAATGTGCGAGTCTCGTTCACGACCTTGGAAACCCTCCATACGGGCATTTTGGGGAAGATATTATTCGCCAATGGTTTAAGAAAAACTTGCCAAGCATCCTAAAAGAAAAAAGCGATGTAGCCGAAGAGTTCTTAGCGAGTCCTTATGTTTATGATTTCTATCGTTTTGAAGGGAATGCGCAATCACTTCGTATTGTATCGAAGTTACATGACTTTAAAGGGGAGTTTGACGGACTCGATTTAACAGCGGCAACGCTCAATACGATTCTAAAATATACGTACCCATCTTCTCATAAGAAAACAGAAGAGATTACTTCCAAAAAAGTAGGGTATTTCTTTGCCGAAGAAGAAGCCTTTAAGACTGTAACAGAGATTACAGGGGCGGGGACAAGCCGTCATCCGCTAACATTTATTCTAGAAGCTGCAGACGATATTGCGTATCTAGTAGCTGACATGGAAGATGCGATTGGGAAAGGCGTGGTTTCCTTTAGAGATGTGCGTGAGTTTTTACTAGAGAACTTGAGTAACGATGCCTATAACGCTCCGCAATCCGTTCATACCCGCGAAGTGTTAACAACGATCGATGAGAAAGTCTTCAGCGTCAACCGTTTCTTTGTGGATTTACGTGATAAATTAATCGACGGTGCGCGACATAATTTCGTGAATCATTATGATGAGATTATGGCAGGGACGTTTAATCAAGATTTGTTTAAAAATTCTTGGGCCGAAGATTTGTATGTAATTCTTCGTAGATTATCTGAAGAGAAGATTTATGATCATAAGGGAATCTTGAGATTAGAAATTGCAGGATATACAACACTCACTTATTTATTAGACAGCTTTGTCCCTTCTCTTGTGTCCTATGATACGAACCGTCAATTAGACTATGTAGAATTGAAGAAGATTGGTATTATTTCTGAAAGCCAAAAACGTTCTTATCATTACTTTGCAGAAGGAAAGAGTGAAGTTGAAAAATTATACTTACGCCTTCTATTAGCGACAGATTTCATTTCAGGAATGACGGATAGTTATTCACATCGTCTCTATTTAGACATGGTTGGAATTTAATGTGAAAGTAGACAATTACCATATATGGTAATTGTCTACTTTTTTTAATGTGAAGTGCACCCCCAAAAAGGTTAGACAGAAAATCAAACTTTGGGGGTGCACTTCAAATGACCATATATGGTCTTTTTTCGCTTCAAAAATAAAAAGACCGCCAACGAAATTGTACTCGTTGCCGGTTTCAGTTTATCTATATTAATTGAACGTAGGTCGTTTTTTCTCCACTGGAATGCTGATTTCAACAAAGTTATCAGCATGAATAATATCCAGCCCTTCTGGTTTCATATGGAATAGGCGTTGAACGACGAATTCAATTTCAACATCTTTAATACGTCTTTTTCTGTTTAAGATTACAATATCACGGTGAGTGGCAGCGTCAGCATAGAAAACAGTTGTTTGACCAAGTGAATATACCTTGATGAAGTACGCATCTGTATTTGCTAACTGTTCATTGACAAGTTGCGAGTGAGAATTGGTAATATCGATAAGTTTCATAGACACAGCCTCCTTCTGAAAAAGTCCTTGAAACCATTATACATTTTTTTTGCTTCATTTTCACCTAAAAATTTAAGAAAAGTTATTAAATTTTAAAGAATTTTCAATCAAGAGATTTTTTTGTAAGTGTGATAGGGATTGTGATGAAAGTGCTTTTAAAAAATGTATTTAAATAGTTGTTAAATTTCTCAAAAAATGGTAATCTTATTAATTGAAAGGGTTGTATTTTTGAGGCTTACATGCTCTCGAACGTACATTTCTTAACAAAAATTTACTTTCAAAGGAGACTTTCAATATGGAAAAGAAAGAATATCATGTAATCGCAGAAACAGGGATCCACGCTCGCCCAGCAACTTTATTAGTTCAAACAGCAAGCAAATATAGTTCAGATATCCAATTAGAATACAAAGGAAAATCTGTTAACTTAAAATCAATCATGGGCGTTATGTCATTAGGTGTTGGCCAAGGTGCTGACGTAGTGATCACTGCTGAAGGTGCTGACGAAGCAGAAGCATTAGCAGGAATTGACGAAACAATGAAAAAAGAAGGATTAGCTGAATAATATGAAACCAACATTACAAGGGATTGCTGCTAGTGATGGCATCGCAATTGCCAAAGTATATACTTTGACTGAACCAGATTTAACAGTCACAAAAGTTACTGTTGAAGATTCAGAAAAAGAAGTTTCACGCTTGGATGATGCATTAGCAGCGTCAATAAAAGATGTCGAATTAATCAAAGAGACTGCTTTGAAAAACTTAGGTGAAGAAGAAGCGCAAGTTTTCGATGCTCACTTAATGGTTTTAAGCGATCCAGAATTAATTGGACAAGTTAAAGATAACATTACATCTAACAAAGTGAATGCGGAATCTGCATTAAAAGAAGTAACAGATATGTTTATTTCTATTTTTGCAGGAATGGAAGATAACCCTTATATGCAAGAACGTGCTGCGGACATTCGTGACGTATCAAAACGTATCTTAGCTCATTTATTAGGCGTTAAAATTCCTAGCCCAGCAACTATCAAAGATGAAGTGATTATCGTAGCTGCCGATTTAACACCGAGTGATACAGCTCAATTAAATCGCCAATACGTTAAAGCTTTCGTTACTGATATTGGTGGACGTACTTCTCACTCAGCTATTATGGCGCGTTCTTTAGAAATTCCAGCTATCGTTGGTACTAAAGAAGTGACTTCAATTGCTAAAGACGGAGATATCATTATCGTGGATGGTTTATCAGGGGAAGTATTCCTTAACCCATCTGAAGAAGTGGTTGCTGAATACCGTGCTAAAGCAGAAGCATTTGCGGCTCAACAAGCTGAATGGGAAAAATTAAAAGATTCAAAAACTTACACTAAAGATGGCCATCAAGTTGAATTGGCTGCAAACATTGGTACACCAAAAGATTTAGAAGGTGTTGTAAACAATGGTGCAGAAGGTGTTGGTTTATACCGTACAGAATTCTTATACATGGATTCTCACGAAATGCCAACAGAAGAAGATCAATTTGAAGCTTACAAAGCTGTTTTAGAAGGCATGAATGGAAAACCTGTTGTCGTTCGTACAATGGATATCGGTGGGGATAAAGAGTTACCATACTTACCATTACCACACGAAATGAACCCATTCTTAGGATATCGTGCAATTCGTATTTCATTAAACGAACCTGAAATGTTCCGTACACAATTACGTGCGTTATTACGTGCTTCTGTATACGGTAAATTACGTATCATGTTCCCAATGATTGCGACATTAAATGATTTCCGTGGCGCTAAAGCATTATTAGAAGAAGAAAAAGCTAAATTAATCGCAGAAGGTGTTGCAGTCAGCGACGATATCCAAGTTGGTATCATGATTGAAATTCCTGCAGCGGCAGTTTTAGCTCACCAATTCGCTAAAGAAGTGGACTTTTTCAGTATCGGAACAAACGACTTAATCCAATACACAATGGCTGCTGACCGTATGAACGAACGCGTTTCATACTTATACCAACCATACAACCCATCAATCTTAACGTTAATCAAACACGTGATTGATTCAGCACACAAAGAAGGCAAATGGGCTGGAATGTGTGGGGAAATGGCTGGGGATCAAACAGCTGTACCTCTATTAGTAGGTCTTGGATTAGACGAGTTCTCAATGTCTGCATCAAGTGTTCTAAAAACACGTAGCTTAATTTCTAAATTAACATTAGGCGATATGCAAGCATTAGCAGCTAAAGCAATTAACGAATGTGCAACTGTTGAAGAAGTTGAAGCATTAGTAGCAGAAGCTGTATCAAAAATCTAAACAATAGATAGCCTGAACACCTGAGGGAACCCTTGGGTGTTTTTTGTTGCCTAAATTTCTAAAAAAACATTAAATCCCGAGAAAGTACGGTTCTGAGTATGTTCACGGTGTGAGGAATATGATATACTACGATTCGTAGAAAAAATGAAGGGGAATGGATGATGAAAGATAAGTTTCTAAAATTAGTTCGTAAGTGTGATACATTTTTAGGGTGGACACTCCTCTTTTATATCCTAATTACGAGTATATTGTTATATGTTATTTTTACAGACTTTACAAATGCAACAGAATTTATTTATAACGCATTCTAAAAAAACAACAGTATTGCTAGGAAGGTGTGACTTTCCTAGCTTTTTCAGTTTTTTTACGTTGATTGAAATGACAAAGATTAGTATAATACAGTCATTAAGACTCGAGGTGAAGATATGAAAAGACAAAGAACTTTTCAAATGGTATTAAGTGCGATGTTTATCGCAATGATTATTTTACAAAGTTTTGTTCCATTTTTAGGGAACTTACCGTTAGTGATTTTAGATATTACGATTATTCATATTACGGTTATTGTTGGTGGGATTGTGTTAGGACCACAAGCTGGTTTCTTATTAGGATTTACATGGGGGATGTGTTCGTTCTTCCGCGCCTTTACTTCAGGGAGCCCGATTAGCTTGTTAATTTTTACGAATCCATTGATTTCAGTACTTCCACGTTTAGTGATGGGGGGACTTGTTGCGTTATTTTATCATAAGACAACTAAACTCATTGCGTCCGACCAACTCAGAATGGCAGTGTCTGGTTTCCTTGGAAGTATTATGAATACGGTATTCGTATTAAGTTCCATTTATTTACTGATGGGAAATCAATATGCAGAATTAACAGGGAAAACTGTTGCGGAATTGCCGCTCTTCTTAATGGGCGTTGTTATGACAAACGGTATTGCGGAAGCATTGGCTGCAACTGTAATGACACCAATTATAGCTTCAATTTTAGTTAAGATTTCTAAGAAAAGAGGATAGTGTATGTGGGAAGGTAAAAACGTAACGGTCTTTGTTACAGGTGGAATCGCCGCGTTTAAAGCAGCTACACTTGTTCGCTTGTTTGTAAAAGCAGGGGCAAATGTGGAAGTCGCGATGACAAAGAGTGCGTGTGAATTCGTTACACCACTAACGTTTCAAGTGTTAACGAAAAATAAAGTGCAGACCGATACGTTTGACGAATACGAAGCAGATCGCGTTCAACATATTCATTTAGCCGATAAAACCGATGTGGCAGTTGTCGTTCCAGCAACAGCTAATACGATTGCGAAATTGGCCAATGGAATCGCCGATAACTTTGTAACAAGCACATTATTAGCAATAACGGCTCCGGTTTATGTAGCGCCTGCGATGAATGAGCATATGTGGGAAAATCCTGCAACTGTTCGTAATGTGGCACAGCTTAAAGCAGATGGAAAAGTGATCATTGAACCAGCGACAGGATTTTTAGCTGAAGGATATAACGGAAAAGGACGCCTTCCTGAACCAGAAGAAATCTTCGAACAAGTGACGTTTTTCGAGAGTAGAAGAGAATACAAATCTCCTTTAGAAGGGAAAACGATTTTAATCACTGCTGGTGGAACAAAAGAGCGCATCGATCCAGTTCGTTATATCTCCAATGATTCTTCTGGGAAAATGGGCTACGCACTTGCGAAGGCTGCGTCCATCTTAGGAGCTAAGGTACAATTAGTTTCAACGACAAAACAATTGACAGTCCCATTTGGAGTAGAGGTCACTTATGTAGAGTCAGCGCGTGAGATGGAAGAGGTGGTCACATCTTACTTCCCAACAACGGATGTAGCGGTGATGGTAGCTGCAGTGTCTGACTACTATGTAGCCAATCGATCAGAACAAAAGATTAAAAAGCAACAAAATAAATCAGGGTTGAAACTAGAGTTGGTGGAGAATCCAGATATCTTAAAAGGGCTTGGACATTCTAAAAAAGAAGGACAAGTTGTCATTGGGTTTGCGGCAGAGACTGAAAGAGTATTAGAATATGCTGCAGCAAAATTAGAAAAGAAAAAAGCCGATGCGATTATCGCTAACGATGTTTCAAGTTCGAAGATAGGATTTAATGCGGATAACCATCAAGTTACAATTCTTACTAAAGATGGAAAACAACTCCCGCTTCCAGAGAGTTCGAAAGAAGAGTTGGCGCTTGAAATTTGGCAGTCCTTATTGGACAGTAATATTATTCAATAGTAAATCTTCAAAAAGAGAGATAAACCAATCTGCCAGCAGTGTAGATTGGTTTATTTTATTGCCCTTTCTACCACTAAAATAATTGGATGATTTATATAGAATTTTACCGCAATTTGAAAAAATGTGGTATAATAGGGAAGGTTATCTAGGCATGAAAGGAGATTTTATGAACGAGGATATTTCATTGCCAGAATTTATGAGAAACGAACTCGTAATCAAAACTCAGAAGGAACTTCGACAGCGAAAAGGATATTTAATTTCAAAACGAATTTTTGATATTGTCGTTTCGTTATTACTTCTAGTTCCATTATCAATCGTCTTTTTAATCATTGCGATTGCAATCAAACTAGAAGATGGGGGCCCTGTGTTTTATAGACAGGAGCGCGTGACGACAAATGGACGCAAATTTAAAATATTTAAATTCAGAACGATGGTATTAAATGCGGATAAAGTAGGACCGCTTGTGACACAAGATCACGATCCACGTATTACAAAAGTTGGACGTCGTGTTCGTAATTATCGTCTGGATGAAGTAGCCCAGCTACTCAATGTATTAATTGGAGATATGTCTTTCGTAGGCGCAAGACCAGAAGTACAAAAATATGTAGATGCATATACACCAGAAATGCAAACAACCTTATTACTTCCTGCTGGAGTAACATCGATTGCAGCGATTGAATTTAGACACGAAGCAGAAAAGATTGCAGAGTGGACAAAACAAGGCTTAACAGTGGATGAAGCTTATATCAAACATATTTTGCCAGAAAAAATGCAATACAATATTGATTATTTAAAAAAATGTAGTTTAAAAAATGACATTGCGATCATGGTAAAAACTGTGATTGCAGTCTTAAAATAACTTGGAGGAACCAACATGAAAGTTAGAAATATTCCATTCTCACCACCAGATATTACAGAAAAGGAAATTAACAATGTAGTCGAAGTACTACAATCTGGTTGGATTACAACAGGACCAAAAACAAAAGAATTTGAACGTCAATTAGCAGAATACATGGGCACGGAAAAAGTAGTCTGCTTGAACTCTGCAACTGCTGCGTTAGAGTTAGCATTGCGTGTTTTAGGCGTTGGACCTGGAGACGAAGTTATTGTTCCGGCATACACATATACAGCTTCTTGTAGTGTGATTGAACACGTTGGAGCAACACCAGTTATGGTTGATATCCAAGAAGACCATTTCGAAATGAATTATGATGCGTTAGCCGAAGCCATCACTGAAAAAACAAAAGTGGTTATTCCTGTTGAATTAGCAGGGGTTCCATGTGACTACCGTCGTATTTTCGAAGTAGTGGAATCAAAACGTGGGTTATTCCAACCATCTACAAACTTACAACGTTACTTTAACCGTATTATTGTTGTTTCTGACTGTGCACATGCAATTGGAACAACTCGTGACGGAGTTTCTGTTGCAAAAATCGCAGACTTTGCATCATTCTCATTCCATGCAGTTAAGAATTTAACAACTGCAGAAGGTGGATGTATTACATGGAATCCAGCAAACGAATTGGATTCTGAAGCAATGTATAAAGAGTTCCAAGTGTACTCATTACACGGACAAACAAAAGACGCTTTAGCAAAAATCAAACCGGGTTCTTGGGAATACGATATTGTTATCCCAGGATTCAAATGCAATATGCCAGATATTATGGCTGCAATCGGTTTAGCGCAATTAGAACGTTACCCACAATTATTGGAACGCAGAAAAGAGATCGTACGTCATCTTGATAAAGGATTATCTGCGGATAAACGTATCCAAGTTTTACCTCACGAAGGTAAAGATTATGAATCTTCACGTCACTTATATATCACTCGTGTTCAAGGCGCAAGCTATGATCAACGTGGAGAAATTATTACAAAAATGGCGGAACGTGGCGTTTCATGTAACGTTCACTACAAACCACTTCCATTATTAACGGCTTATCAAAATATGGGATTCCGTATGGAAGATTATCCAAATGCTTACCGCTTCTTTGAAAATGAAGTAACTTTACCATTGCATGGATTACTTAGCGATGAAGATGTGGATTACATTGTTCAAAATTATTTAGAAGTGATTCAAGAAGTACTTGGATAGTCAGGAGAGGATATTTAAATGAATAATCGATTAAAAATTTTATTATTATTCATCGTTGACTCGCTACTTGTTGTTGGATCAGTGTTTTTAGGATTTCGATTAGTAACAGAAGGATTAATTCGTAATATTCACGGATTAACGATTACAGCGATTTTATCGTTAGTAGCCTATTATGTGTTCTCATATTTCTTCAATCTTTATTGGAGAGATTGGGAATACGCTAGTGTGTACGAAGTAATTACTGTCGTAAAATGTGTGTCAGCAACTGTCATCGTTTCAACAATTTCAGGGCTAGCGTTCTTCGATACGAAAATAACATGGCAATTCCTAATTGTCTGCTGGTTATTACTTGTAATTTCGATTGGTGGAGTACGTTTATCAATGCGTGTCTTCCGTGAGTTCTTTGCGGATAGTAGCATTATGGAAAATGCAAAACCAACACTAATTGTTGGTGCGGGAGCGGCTGGAACATTATTAGTTCGTCAAATGTTGATGCATCCAGCAATGCGTATGGATCCAATTGCCTTTGTCGATGATGATCCAGATAAATTACGTAAAGATGTATACGGAGTTCGTATTTTAGGAGCTATCAAGGATATCGAACGCATTGTAGATACGATGGGGATTACTAAAGTCGTTATTGCGATGCCATCACTTCCAATAAAAAAATTAAATGAAGTGTACGATGTCGCTCGTAAGACGGGTGCTGAATGTGTAATCTTACCAAATATTGATGATGTCATGAGTGGTAACTTACACGTACAACAACTACGAAATGTCGAAATTGAAGACTTATTAGGTCGTGATCCAGTTCATTTGGATCAAACGATGATTGAAAAACAACTTCGTGGCAAGAAGATTCTTGTAACGGGTGCAGGTGGTTCAATTGGTTCAGAAATTTGCCGTCAAGTGGCTAAATTTAAACCAAAAGAAATCGTTATTTTAGGGCATGGTGAAAATAGTATTTATCAACTGAATATGGAATTAGTTGGTAAATATTCTCAACACTTCACGATTACACCGGTGATTGCCGATGTGCAAGATCGCAAACGTATTTTCGAAGTGATGGACAAATACAAACCAGATGTGGTTTACCATGCTGCAGCGCATAAACACGTACCATTGATGGAATTAAACCCTCGTGAAGCGGTAAAAAACAATATTCTTGGTACAAGAAATGTTGCTGAAGCAGCAAGCCATGCACGTGTAAAAGCATTCGTAATGGTATCAACTGATAAGGCGGTTAACCCACCAAATATTATGGGTGCTACAAAACGTCTATGTGAGATGATTGTTCAAGACATGGCGACACGTAGCGAGTATACAAAATTCGTTGCGGTTCGTTTTGGGAATGTATTAGGGTCACGTGGCTCAGTCATTCCGCTCTTCAAGAAGCAAATTGCTGAAGGGGGGCCAATTACAGTGACTCACCCGGATATCGTACGTTACTTTATGACGATTCCGGAAGCTGCTCAATTAGTTATTCAAGCTGGAGCACTTGCACGAGGCGGGGAAATCTTCGTACTCGATATGGGACAACCAGTGAAGATTGTGGACTTAGCGAAGAACTTAATTCGTCTTTCAGGATATGATGAAGGCGATATTGAGATTAAATTCACAGGGTTACGCCCTGGAGAAAAGATGTATGAGGAGTTACTGAACGAAGGAGAAGTAAATCCAAAACAAGTCTTTCCTAAGATTCATATTGGAATTGCGGACAATTCTAAGATTAACCGCGTGTATAATTTCATTGAAAACTTCGAGAGCTATACAGATCAACAATTACATGATGAATTGATTGATATTGCGAATAAAAAGAAATAGATTAATGGGTCGATGATTTCATCGGCCTTTTTTGATGATATTTCTGTTTTTATAAAAAGAACTATTTTATAATGAATTGAGAATAAAAAATAGGAGATTATTTATGAAAGTTAGTATTATAATTACCGCAAGAAATGAAGAAAAATACTTACCAATGCTATTTGAAGATATTCTAAACCAAACATTCCCACTTCAAAATATTGAAGTGGTGTTGATGGATTCAAACTCAACAGATAACACTAGGTTAGTGATGGAAGAATTTAAAAAAAATAACGAAAACTTGAGTGTTCAAATCGTTACAAACGAGCGCCAAATCCAGGCTGCAGGATTTAACGAAGGGGTTAAACATGCAACTGGGGATGTTGTTTTAAAAATCGATGCCCATTCTCGAATTCCAGCAGACTTTGTTCAAAAAAATGTAGATGAAATCTTAGCGGGGGCTTATGTTTGTGGAGGCAATAGACCGACTGTTGTGGACTCAGCTGATGATTTTCCAAAGACTCTACATATCGTAGAAGAGTCAGCTCTTGGAAGCAGTATTGCGAATTATAGGAAATCAGATGTGAAAAGAAAAGTGAACTCTATTTTCCATGGGATGTATCGAAAAGAAGTTTTTGACAAAGTAGGACTAGCTGATGAAAGATTGTTGCGTACTGAGGATAACGAGTTTCATTACAGAGTGCGCAAAGCGGGATATGATATTATTTTTAATCCTGAAATTGAATCATACCAATATATTCGTCCAACTTTTACGAAGATGATTCAACAAAAATTTGCAAACGGATATTGGATTGGATTGACTTCACATGTTTGCCGTGATTGCTTATCTTTATTCCACTTTGGCCCAGGTGTATTTGTAGCGACTTTACTTGTATTAATGATGCTCACGCCAGTCAGTTTTGTACCACTTTTAACTGTAGTATTCCTATATTTGTTAGCGGTGCTGGGGTTGTCTGTTTTTGAAATTTCTAAGCAAAAATTCAATCCAACATTACTACTAATCCCAGTCATTATGATTGCGATTCACTTCGCCTATGGTGTTGGAACAATTAAGGGATGGATCTTTGGTTTTGAATTTAAAAAAGAATATTTTGGTGAAGAAGAAAAATCTTAAAATTACTATAAATACTCATGAATTCAAGGAAATCTATGATATAATAAACTGATTGTATAGTTATTGGAGTGGAATGAATGAGAGTAAATGAAGAAAAATTATCAAATAGAAGAAAACAAAGAAAAAATCAGAAAAGAAGAAAAATTGTTTTTACAGTATTGCTGGCAATTGTTGCAGTAATTATTGCTGGTGCTGCTTATGCATGGAGTCGTATTTCTAAAGCGGAAGATGCGATCCATCAAAAAGTAGAGACCGTCCAATTACGTGAGAAAGAATTAACAGACGATAGCAGCTTTTCGGTTCTTCTATTAGGGATTGATAATGGAGCTTATGGTCGTGATACGGAAGTAGGGCGTTCAGATACGATGCTTCTTGTGACTGTAAATCCAAAACAAAAGAAAACAACGATGATTAGTATTCCTCGTGATTCTTATACTGAAATTATCGGTTATGGTACTTTTGATAAAATTAACCATGCATATGCCTTTGGTAAAGAACAATTTTCAATTAATAGTGTACAAAATATGCTTAACGTCCCAATTGACTACTATGTAACAGTAGATATGGGTGGATTGATGGGCCTTGTTGATGCAGTGGGTGGATTAGAGATTACCCCAGCGTTAACATTTACGTATGAGGATGAGTCCTTTACTGAAGGTGTCACACGCCATGTAGACGGGGAGGCAGCTCTGCGATATGCACGTATGCGTTATGATGACCCTGAAGGAGATACTGGGCGTCAAAAACGTCAACAATATGTCATTCAAAAATTAGTCGAAAAATTATTGAGCCTAGGTTCAGTAACTAAATACGAAGAAATTCTTAAGACATTAGAGAATTCGGTAAAAACAAACTTTACAGTAGAAAAATTATTCCAAATTGCTCAAACGCATAAAGAAGCTCTCCAACATTTTGAGTCAGATACGATTAATGGGGATGGAGCGATGATTAATGGCGTTTATTATTTTGTCATTCCAGAAGCTGAGAAGATTCGCGTTTCGAATGTCATCAGAAAGTCACTTGATTTAGAAGAGATTACTGAATTAAAACATATTGAAACGAAAGAAACACAGTCATCAGTGAATATCGAGCAAAATGCACCTCAAAATAATTCAAATGTACAAGAACAAGGGGATACTTACGTAGAACCAAATGTAACGCCAAATTATAACAATAGTTACAATAATAACAATTACAGTAACAACAGTAATGATGATGACGACTATGTAGCACCAACAAATCCATCAAACAATGGTGGAGGGACAAGTGCGGTGACACCAACTGCACCAGCAACACAGACGCCACAAGTGACGGCTGCTCCAGAGCAACCACAGCCTGTACAACCAACGCAATCAGCTCCTGCAACGCAAGAGCCTGTTGCGCCAACTCAGCCTACACAAAAACAAAACCCTTAAAAGTATTGGAGTGTAAATATGAACGAATCAAATGAATGGACCCGAAAAGGGAGACGTCAAGAAAAGAAAAAGAAACGGGGACGTATTGGTTTTATTTTAATCCTTTTACTCGCGATTATTGCAGTAGCAGGAACTTACTATGCAAGCCGAATTAACCATACGATTAACACGATTACTCAAGATGTCGGAAACCGTACGGAACAAGAAGCAAACGAGATTATTAAAAACGCAAAACCAATTAACATTCTATTATTGGGGATTGATAATGGAGCATATGGACGTGAAGAAGAAGACGGCCGCTCAGATACAATGTTATTGTTGACAGTTAACCCATCAACGAAGAAATCTCAACTACTCAGCTTACCTCGTGATACTTATACAGAAATTGTAGGAACAGGTGGCTATGATAAACTGAACCACGCCTTTGCTTATGGAAAGGCTCCAATGGTTATTAATTCAGTTGAGAAGATGTTAGATACAACGATTGACTTCTATGTGCAAATTAACATGGGAGGTTTAATGGAATTCGTCGATGCTGTCGGTGGAATTGAAGTGACAAGTCCACTAACCTTTACTTATGAAGGGCGTTCTTTCGTTGAAGGAAAGACGGAACTGCTTGATGGTGAAAGTGCCTTACGTTTTGCACGTATGCGTTATGATGATCCAGAAGGAGATACAGGTCGTCAAAAACGTCAACGTATCGTTATCGAAGAACTCGTTAAGAAATTGATGACATTTAATTCTGTTACAAACTTCGAGCAATTAATGAATGCGGTAAGTAAAAACGTGAAAACGGACTTGCCAATTGGACAAGTGATGGCCCTTAAAAACACTTATGGTCCTGCTATCACAGGAAATAATTTAACACAAACCTTTATCGAAGAAAGACAGTTATTATTAACAAACAATGCAGGAGAGCAAATCTATTACTCATATGCAACGGATGAGGTGTTGCTTGGAGTAAGCAATTCAATCCGTAAGTTAATGGGACAACCAACTGTTCAAACATATCCATTACTACAACAAAGAGAAGATTTATATTATTTAACAACTCCTTAATAGGGGAAATAAGAGGTGTATAAAATGATTTATGCTGGGATTTTAGCCGGTGGAACCGGAACTCGTATGGGAATCCAAGAAATGCCAAAGCAATTTCTACCATTAGGAAACAAACCAATTATTATTCACACAGTGGAAAAATTCTTGTTTGTTCCAGATGTAGATGTTGTTTATGTAGCTGTCCATCCAAACTGGGTGAGCTACTTCAATGATTTATTAGACAAACATATTTTGACAAATAAAGACAAAATCCGTGTCGTTAGCGGTGGTGGAAATCGTAATGATAGCATCTTAAGTATTATTGCGGACATCAAAAATAGCGGATCGTTTTCACCTGAAGATGTATTGATTACGCATGATGCGGTTCGTCCGTTCGTTTCTTATCGTATGATTGTCGACAATATTGAAGCGATGAAGAACTATGACGTTGCGGATACTGTAGTGATGGCCAATGATACAATTGTAGAATCGGTTGATGGAAAAGTGATTTCTTCTATTCCAAACAGAACGCATATGTATCAAGGACAAACACCTCAAACATTTAAGATTCAAGCATTTACAGACTTGTATGATAGCCTAACAGATGATGTCAAAGAAATCTTGACGGATGCATGTAAAGTGTTTGTGGTTAATGATGTGAAAGTAGCTCTTGTCGAGGGTGAATACTCAAACATTAAAATTACAACAGTAACAGATTTGAAAATTGCGCAAGCGATGTTAGGAGAGATTTAAAATGATTAATCGAGTGTATCAACTCATTCGTCCATCGTTTTTCTCAATTAAATATGAAGATGTGTCATTCTATGAAGAAGATACTGTGGTGGTTCGACCAAACTACTTAGCTTTGTGTCATGCTGACCAACGTTACTTCCAAGGAACACGTCCTGCTAAAATTTTGCAGAAGAAATTACCAATGGCATTGATTCATGAATGTTGTGGGATCGTTGTTGCGGACCCTACAGGAACGTATAAACCAGGCGATCATGTGGTGATGATTCCAAACCAACCACCACGTGACTTTGATCATAACACTGAATTTTACGAAAACTACGTGAATGGAACATACTTCCGTTCAAGTGGTCATGATGGATTCATGCGCGAATTTGTGACGATTCCAATCGACCGTGTAGTGAAATACGAAGATGTGCCAGATAAAGTCGCTGCCATTTCTGAATTTGTGTCAGTCGGCGTTCATGGACTTCGCCGTTTTGACAAAGTAGCACATAGCCGTCGTAACCGTATCGTCGTATGGGGCTCAGGAAGTTTAGCTTATGTTGTAGCAACGATTGCAAAAGCAAAATTCCCAGACTCTACGATTATCATTGTTGGTAAAGATCCTGAGAAGTTACGTCTATTCTCATTTGTAGATGAAGTATATGATGTGAGCAATCTTCCAGAAGACTTTACATTCGACCACGCCATTGAATGTGTGGGCGGTAGCGGAACTCAAGATGCATATCGTGAAATTATCCGTCATATTCAACCTCAAGGTACGGTTGTCATGATGGGAGTTAGCGAGTTTGAAGTACCATTAAACACACGTGACATTCTTGAAAAAGGATTAACATGGGTTGGAAGCTCTCGTTCAGGTCGCAAGGATTTTGAAGAGGCTGTTCAATTTATGGCAGATCCAAAAGTGCATGCACGTTTGAACTTAATTATTTTTGAATCAAATCCAATTCAAGAGATGAAAGATATTTATCATTTCTTCGAGGAAGATAAATTAACGCCATTTAAAACAGTGGCTAAATGGGATATTTAGAAAGTGAGGAAAACATGGAACCATTACAAGAGAAATGTTTAGAGATGGCGGAATACTTTGTGTCATTTTGTAAGCAACATGAATTATTATGTTATTTATGCGGTGGTGGGGCCATTGGAGCACTTCGCCATAAAGGATTTATCCCTTGGGATGATGATTTAGATTTCTTTATGCCACGAAAAGATTATGAAAAACTCATCGAATTGTGGCCAAAAGAAGCAGACGCGCGTTATGTGATGTCAAACAGTGACGAACATTACTTAGACCGTAATTTGTTTGTGACGATTCGTGATAAAGAAACGACTTGCGTGAAACCTTATCAAGCGGACTTAGACGTACCGCATGGTTTAGCAATTGATATCCTGCCACTAGATTATTATCCAAAATCAGAATCAGCACGTAAGAAACAAGTTCGTTGGGCATTGATTTACTCATTGTTCCGTGCTCAAACAATCCCTGAAAAACATGGTGGATTGATGAAATGGGGAAGCTTATTCTTATTAGGATTAGTCCCAACGCGTTCATTACGCTATAAAATTTGGAGCAAGGCGCAGCGCGAGATGACAAAGTACACGCGTGAAGAAAGTGATGGGATCACTGAACTTTGTGCAGGGCCTGGATATATGAAGAATAAATATCCAATTGAAAGCTTTGAGTCTGCATTATTTGTACCATTTGAACAAACAGAAATGCCAATTCCAGTTGGATACGATGCTTACTTAAAAACAGCATTTGGTGATTACATGACACCACCTCCAGCAGATAAACAAGTTGCACATCATGATGCATTATTTGTCGATCTTGAAAATGGATATGAGAAATACAAAGGGGAGTATTATGGGAAATAAGAAAAAAATTCTTGTTTATTTATGGTCCTTTTCTCTTGGCGGAGGAGCCGAAAAAATCCTCTCAACAATCGTTAATCATTTAGATTTAGAAAAATATGACGTTGATATTTTAGAAATCGAACACTTTGATAAGGGGTATGAACCTGTTCCAGAAGGCGTTCGAATTCTAAAACCTTATAAGGTTAGAAAACATTCACGTTTTGTCGAAGCATTACTATGGAGAACTAGAATCTGGTTTCCAGACCTTGTTCGCAATCATCTGATTAAAGATGAATATGATATTGAAATCTCGTTTACAATTATGAATCCGGCATTTCCTTTTTCTAAACGACCAGAAGTGAAGAAGATTGCATGGATCCATGGAAGTATCGAAGAGTTCTTAAAACCAGAAAATGCAACTTACCGAGAAAATCATCGTCGACATTTAAAAACTGCCAATAATATCGTTGCAATCTCCAAGAAAACAAGAGAGTCGATCGAAACCGTCTATCCAGAGTTTAAAGAGAAGATTGTGACGATTTATAATGGTTATAACTTTGATGAAATCGTTCGAAAGTCTAATGAGCCTTATGAAGAAATTGTCGAGGAAAATAGTATTGCAGTCATTGGTCGCTTAGAATCAAAGAAAGGGACTGATAGAGCCCTCGAAGTTTTTCATCAATTACTCGAGGTAAGGCCGACAGCCCACATTTATTTTATTGGGAGTGGCGATCAGGAGGCACAATTAAAAGAAAGAACTGCCGAATTAGGATTGGAAGAAAGAGTTCATTTTCTAGGCTATCAGAAAAATCCATATCCCGTGTTGAAACGTGCAAAAGTACTTCTTTCAATGTCTCAACAAGAAGGTTTTTCTGGAGCCTTTGTGGAAGCATTGACGCTTGGAAAACCATTTGTCTCGACTGATGTTGGTGGAGCAGAGGAGCTGAGTGGAAACGGACAGTTTGGAACCATTATCCAAACGGATGAAGAAGCAGTGGCTGCTTTAAATGAAAGAATGAATGCATCTGTTGATACAAAAGCGATGGATGCTTATATTGAAAGCTTCACAGTAGAAGCGCAAATGAAACAGATATTGGAGATGTTAGAAAGGGAAGAAAATGAAAAAATCGACAATTAGTTTAAAAGGTTTATTATTTTTCGTTGTTGTACTGAGCGCCCTTATCTCCGGGATTATCTTTATCGTAGCGAGTGTTCAGTCAAATATAGTATTGCAATTGGGTGCAGTGATTCTCTTATATGTGACTGCGATTATCTATTGTTTACTCGATTTAAAATACTACATTATCCATTTTATGTTTCTATTAATGATTGGAATATTCTTGTTTAACCGGCCAATCATTTATTATATGAATAATGGAATTCTTCAAGAGTACTCGAAAGATACGTATCAGTTTTCGTTCACAGCGATTGCTATCAGTATTGTAGCAATTATCATTGGTGGAATGATTGGACGATGGATGGCTACAAGACCGAAAAAAACAGTGGATAAACCAGTAAATCAACGTTTCATCGATAAATTACAACGGGTCTCATTTATCGCATTTCTCTTTACGTATCCATTCTATGTGTTGCGTTTAGTAGAACGATATATGTTTAGACGTCAAACAACGTATTATGGTTATTACGCGAATTTCCAAAGTAAATTACCATACTTTACGTATTTATTATCAGCGTTTATGTTTTTCGCGCTTTGTACGTACTTAGCGACAAAACCAAGCAAGAAAAAATCATTATTCGTATTACTATTGTATATTGGTGCGAATGCTATTCATTTACTGATTGGAACACGGAATCCGTTCATTCTTGCCATTGTATTCTCATTTGTTTATTTCTTTATGAGGCACTATACAGATAAGAATGAGAAATGGATTGGACGCTTCGAGAAGTTCTTACTCGGAGCGGGGACACCTGTTTTAATGTTGGCGATGGGAGCACTAAACTATATTCGTGATGGTGCTTCTGTAAAAGGAACTAGTATTTCGGGGTTGTTATTAGACTTCTTATATAAGCAGTCTACGAGTTTTGGAGCATTATCAAAGGGATACCTTTATCACTCAGCGTTGCCAACGAGGGAGTTTAGAAACTTTACCTTCGGGCCGATTATTGAGTACTTTACACGAGGTTCTCTTGGGAATGTGTTGCTGGGGACTACTCCGTTTGCTAATACATCAAACAGTCTTGAGTTAGCGCTAGAAAGTAATAGTTTTGCGCATAATATTTCTTATATTGCGATGAACAAAGATTACCTTGGCGGACACGGAATCGGAAGTAGTTACATAATTGAAGTCTTTACAGATTATGGCTTTATCGGTTTAATTATTGCAAATCTTCTACTAGGAATGTTATTTGTTTCTCTAGTGTATTCGATGTATACTAGTAAAACACTAAGATTGATTCTTTCTCTTGTGATTTTAGGAAATCTTTTCTTTATGCCAAGAAGTAGCTTTACAGAAAGTTTCTACAGTTTATTTACAATGCAGTTTTGGTTCTTTATAGTAGTTCTGTTTATCGTATCAGGGTTGCTTGTAAAGAGAGTCGGTTATTATTCACATACAAAGGATGGTTATATTAATGTTTGAAAAATATTCATTTGCTGATCTGATTGCAAATACAGTAAAAAATAAGAAATGGAACTTGATTGGATTCATCGTTCTTTTCTTAGCGATGGCAGTGCCACTATCACTTAAAACAATCAACTCTACTGCAGTTGTAAGTGGAGAAGGAAGTTATTCTTCATATATCGTTTATAAAATCGATGCTCCAGATAGAACGGTTCGTTCAGAAAACTTTGCTAGCGAAAATCAATACAGTCAATTTTACATGAAATTGATTAGCTCAAATATGACTGGACCATATTTATTTAACGATGTAGACAGTAAGACAGTAGCTAAAATTGCTGGCGAAATCTCAAGTAATGAAACACAATTACGTAATTCAGATGCAAACTTCTGGGAACAAAAAATTATATATAATGCACTTGGAGATTCAACAGGGGTTTCTGTTAAAGTATTGACAAAAAGCTTAGAATTAAATCAATTGATTGAAAAGAAAATTGATCAATTAGTAAATTCATACAAAAACACATTTCCAAATGTAACAATTACGAAACTCGATACAGTACATTCGCAAGAGTTTGTTGGTGAATCAAAAACAGTTTCAAACTTCAGTGCTAAACGTTTAGTGACACAATTAGTAGCATTATTCATACTTGCAATTGCGATTGTCTTATTTATCAACTTTGCATTATACTTCTTTAACCCAACCTTAAATCGTGTAGGTGACTTCAACCAATACGGTGTTGAAAAAGTATTCGAAGTAGCAGCTGTTGCAGAGGTTGCAAAAGTTCTATCATTTATTCAAAATAAAAATGGAAATGTAGCAGTTACTTCATCAGATAAAGAATTACTTGAAAAGTTAAGAAATCAAGTAAACTTTGAAGGGGTTACGGTCATTGAGAATAATGATCTTATCGATGCTAATGAACAAAAAGTGGTATTCGTTGAAGAGTTAGGAATTTCTCGCTATAAGAAACTTGAAAAAGAATTACAAGTAGCTCAAAACTTCGATAAAGAACTTGTCGGTATAATTGCGGTTAAATAATAGAGAATATGTTTAAACAGAAGGATTCCTGTCCTTCTGTTTTTTTGATTTATATAGCTGAGAGTATGATTTCATGATATAATGAGATGATTATGGAAGGAGAGAATGTGTTGACAACTTTATCAGAATTAGAAATTAAACAAATCGAAATCGAACTATTAGATGCAGTCGACGAGTTTTGTAAAGAACATAAGATTGAATACTTTTTAAACTATGGAACGTTAATCGGAGCTATTCGTCATAAAGGCTTTATTCCTTGGGATGATGATATTGATTTGATGATGTCGAGAGACAATTATGATCGTTTTGTAAAAGAATTTACTCATCCCCGTTTTAAGGTTCTATCACTAGAAACTGACGAGAAATATTACAATAACTTTATTAAAGTCGTAGATACGAAAACTGTTGTTGAGGACACAAGAAATCGTAAGACGTATGAAACGGGAATCTTTATTGATATTTTCCCATATGATCGTTTTGATGATTTTTCTTTAGTAAAAAAAACATATGATTTAGAGAGTTTTAAATTATTATCGTTTAGTAAACATGAGAATATTGTCTATAAGGATAGTGTATTAAAAGACATTATTCGTACGATATGTTGGACAGGACTTACTTTTGTTTCACCCCGTTATTTTGCGTATAAAATTGACAAGTTAGTCAGAAATAATACTGTTCCAAACGGGAAATATGCGGGTGTTTTAGCTTCAAAGGCTAAAGAACAAGAGATTATGGCTCCAGAAGTGTTTGAAGAAACGATTGAAGCTGAATTTGAAGGGAAAATGTATCCTGTTCCGAAAGAATATGATGTGATTTTAACACAATTATATGGGGATTATATGCAATTGCCCCCTGCTGAAAAACAAGTAAATCCACATGGGTTAGTTGTTCGATTTAAGGAGGAAGTATAGTGAAGCAGTATCTATCAAAAGAAGAATTGAAAGACAGTCAAATGAATATTTTGAAATTTATTGACCGAGTCTGTAAAGAAAACGACATTTCTTATTTTGTTAATTATGGGACACTTTTGGGCGCCATTCGTCATAAAGGATTCATTCCTTGGGATGACGATATTGATATTTGTCTTTATAGAGAAGACTATGATCGTTTTTTAAACGTTGTGAAAGAGCTGAAGGATGAACGATATAAAGTGTTAGATTATGACTCTTCAGATTGGTATTTCCAAAACTTTGCCGTGATTGTCGATGAATGGACAGTAGTTGAGGATAATATTAAAGTGAAACCTCATGACACGAGTGTATTCGTAGATGTCTTTCCTGTGGATCGTGTGAATGATCTTAAAGTTGCGGATAAGGGACTCTTAATGGCGACATTAAGAATGATTGCCTATATCAAATTACCGTATGTGCAGTACGGAGATAGTAAACTAAAAGATCTCTGTCGCAAAATTATGTGGTATTTATTAAGAGCTGTGAACCCACGTTATTTTGCAAAACGAATTGATCGATTAGTAAAAAAATATAGTGATCCGAAAGGACAATATGAAGGCTTAATTGGTTGTAGTAAAGATGGACGAAAAGACTTCTTCCGTGCTGGAATATTTGAAGAATTAATTGAGGCTCCATTTGAAGATATGATGGTTCCAATCCCTAAAAATTATGATGAATTTCTAACACAATTTTATGGGAATTATATGCAAATTCCTTCTCAAGAAGAGATTGACTATAAGAGCCATGGAATTAAAGCTTATTGGAAAGAAAAATAGGAATTACTAAGTTTTTCTTTTGATTTTTTAAAACATCTATCGATACTTCTTTAGATAGTGTAGGATAGGGTAAAAACGATAAAAAGGTGTGACTTATGAAGAATATTAAAGTGAATGCAATTGCGAATTTAATGCTACGTGTATTAAATATTGTGTTCCCATTAATTACAGGTCCTTATATCGCACGTATTTTAAGTAAAACCGATTATGGGTATTTCAATATTACCAATACGTTTATCGGTTTATTTATTCCGTTTGCGACATTAGGAATCTATAACTATGGTATTCGTGCGATTAGTAAGGTGAAGTCTGATAAAGATGCGATTAATCGTACTTTCTCGCTGTTATTTTATATTTCGTTAGTCTGTACATTAGTAACAACATTGGCGTACTTCTTAATCACGTTTTCGATGGAGGGAACGCCGCTTTTAAAGACTTTATACTATGTGATGGCTATCCAAGTATTCGCTCAATTTTTAAATATTGAGTGGATGAACGAAGCGTTTGAGAACTATACATTTATTTTGTATAAAACTTTAGCGATTCGTATTTTAATGCTTGTTTCTATTTTTGCATTTGTACGAAGTGAACATGATATTGTTGCTTATGCGCTTGTGATGTCACTTGTGACAATGATTAATTATCTAGCAAGTTTCTTATGGATTAAGCGAGAAGTCAAATTTGTAAAAGTATCTATGCTCGAAGTGAAGCGCGTTATTCAACCGTTAATAGCAATCTTACTTCTTGCTAACGCCGGAATGCTTTATACGTACTTAGACCGTATGTTCCTTTCTGCGGTGGCATTACCAGAGGACGTATCGTATTATACGATTGCTCAAACTCTCGTGTTTTCCATTGCGGGGGTTGTCAGTGGAGCGATTAGCGTAAGTGTGCCACGGTTGGGATATTATCTAGGGATTAATGATTATAAAGCATATGATGAGCTTGTAAATAAGGGCGGACGTATTTTTATGTTCTGTATTATTCCGATATCTTTTGGTCTAGCTGTGTTAGGGCCACATGCGACGATTCTTTATGCTGGAGAGCGCTATTTAGATGCAGGAACTAGTGTAATATTATTTGCTCTCCGTTCGACTCCTTGGGCATTAGCTTTAATTTTAGAAAATCAAATCATTTTCGTTCAAGGCTATGAAAACCGCCTAACGGTTATTTATTTTATTGGCGGGGGAATCAACTTAGCTTTAAATTCATTATTGGCATACAATCATATTGCAAATCCAGCATATTATATAGTAACGACGATTATTGCTGAATTAGTGGTAATTGCGTTAGATATGATGCTTATTCGACGAAATAATCTCTTTAGAATGCGTAAATTATTAATTCATACAGGAAAATATATGCTGTATGCAAGTGGATTTTTTGTCATTGCATATTTGATTTCTGTTATCCATCCTATTGAATGGATTGTTAACGGAGCACTACTCGTGAATATTTTGGCGACGATTGTGTCTTGTGTCATATACTATATTGTTGTATTAGCGCTTGTTAAAGACGAAATCTTTATTAGTGGTTTGCAAACTATTAAAAATAAGGTGTTCAAGAAGAAAGGGTAATTATGTCAGATTTAATTAGTGTCATTGTTCCTGTATACAATGTTGAACAGTATTTAGAAAAATGTGTCGACTCAATTAAAAATCAAAGTTACCCACATCTTGAGATTTTATTGATTGATGATGGTGCAACGGATAGTAGTGGTCACTTATGTGATACTCTTGCAGAGTCAGATTCAAGGATTAAAGTTTTTCATAAAGAAAATGGAGGTCTTTCAGATGCACGTAATTTTGGCTCGCAACATGCAAGTGGGGCATTCATCCTTTTCCTTGATTCAGATGATTATATTCATCCTCATATGATTGAAAGTTTATATGGGCAAATGATAAAAGAAGATGCCGACGTTTCCGTGTGCAATATTATGAATGTCTATGAAACGGGAGAGTCTCCGCAGTGTGTAGATCCTGACTTATATTTTGTGATGAACACAGACGAATTCTTGAAAGAATATCTTGTTGGGAAATTAGTACCAGGAAGTATTTGTAATAAATTGATTCGAAAAGAAATTGCGGCTCAACTGCAATTCCCAGTAGGAAAGATTTACGAAGATGCGTTCTATCATTTTGATTTAATTCAAGTGGCTCATAAATATGTGGTGAATACTAAACCATATTATTATTATTATCATCGTGGAAATAGTATTACAACATCTACATTTAGCAAACGTGATTTCAATTATATTGAGATTTACACTAAATTTAGTCGTTACGTAGAAGAGCAATATCCTGATTTACAGGAAGAAATGTTTTTTAGATTATCATATGCTTACTTCTTTATATTTGATAAGTTACTTCATGTAGAGGAATATCAAAAATTAGAAGAATATAAAGTTGTACGTGGTTATTTAAAACAAAATGCATTGAAAATTGCTAGAAATCGAATCTTCCAAAAAGGAAGACGTCTTGCTGCATTATTCTTAAAAGTGAATGTAAGACTTTATCGCTTTGTAATGTTGGCAAATGAAAGAAAAACGAAACAGATACACTAAAAGATATTGGATGGGTTATAGATGAAGAAAATTAAGGCGTTTCTCTTAGCCTTTGTGCTTTCGATTGTGACCGTAATCTTGATTGTAATGGGGATTAAGATTTATAATCAACAATTTACAACAGATGAAAACAATACGGTTCGTTATAATTTCAATTACGCGAAGTTTAAAAATAGAGAACTTTTAGAAAAGAATATCGATAAAGATACATTAGTAGTTCTAGGGTCCTCTGAATTATCTGTGGGATTCGATGAACCGTATCATTATACAAGCTTATTTAACTATCGTGATTTTCATATTATGCCGATTGGTGGAGGAAACTTCCAAAATATAATTCAGGCGTTTACGCTTGGTTCCATCGGAGATAGTATTGTCAATAAGAAGTTGGTTATCAGTGAATCGTTCGGGTGGTTTGATCAATATGGAATTGATCCAAAAGCGTTCATCAGTCGTATTTCAACAGAACATATGTATTACGCATTAAAGAACGAGAATCTGAAATTGGAAACACGGACAAAGTTGATTAACAGAGCTATTGAATTAGCTAAAGATAATTCAGTCTTAAAAGAACGATTTGAACGATTTAAGCGTGTGCTTATCGATGGAGAAGGAAACTTTTGGGATGAATTTCTCGTAAAAATGGATGTTGAAAAATCTGATTTAATTACAGAAACAAAATTTAGTATTTATAGTAAGGTGAAACTTCGTCCTTATTCAGGAGATGTGACACCTGATTATAATTGGGATGAGCTCTTAAAAAATGCTGAAGCAGATGCTAAAGAGCGAACAAATAATAATGAGTTTGGAATAGAAAACAATACTTTCGATAAGAACATCAAAAATAATATGGAGAAACGAAAAGGAAAAGATTATTTCTATAAATATTCGGATTCTCCAGAGTATAGCGATTTTGAATTGTTACTTGAAATTGCCAAAGAGCTTGGGTTAGATGTTCGTGTGATCAACTTCCCGATTAATGGAAAGTGGAACGATTATATTGGAGTGGATGCGGAACAACGTAAAATCTATCGTGAGAAGTTGACGAATATCGTTCAATCTTATGGTTATACTATCTTCGACTTAGGGGATAAGGAATATGAACCATATTACATGTACGATACCGTTCATCCAGGGTGGAAGGCATGGATTGAAGCGTCCAGAGATTTATATCAATTTTTTAAACAATAAAAGTAAAGTTTAAGAATTGATAGGTGTCCAGAATTCTATATTATTGAAGCGTTCTTTCTCAATTAGTTTTGATGAGGAGATTTAAGAAGGAATTAAGTAACAAATTGTTGCGGCTCTTTGTCAAATAGAGTTGATGAAGAATTTTAGG